>JBDTAC010000038.1 GCA_039924845.1 Bacteroidia bacterium | reverse complement strand
CTTCTTTGTCATCCACTTGCTTATAGAAACCTAAAGCCAATTGATACTCTTTAAATGCTTCAGGATAATTTCCTTGATCTTTGTAGCAACTCCCAATATTTTCGTAGGTAATCGCAATGTCATCTTTATTGTTTAATTCCTGATTAATTTCGAGCGATTTGAATTCATTTTTAAATGCTTCGGGATAATTTCCTTGCTCTTTATATACAATTCCAATACTTCCCAAAATGATTGCCATTTCATGTTTGTCGGATTTCTGTTTTACTAATTTTAATGCTTCTAAGTAGTTTTCCAATGCTTCCGAATAATCGCCTTGCTCATCGTAAGTAATTCCCATATTAATGTAAGAATTTGGATAATTTCCGATATCGTTAATTTCTTTTCGAATATTTAATGCAGCAATTTCATTTTTTAATGCTTCTGCATAATTACCCTGAATGTCGTAAATAGTACCAATATTGCTGTAAGCACTTGCGAGTTCGTGTTTTGCGAGACGTTGCTCTTTTTGTGTTGAAGAAGATATTAATTTTTCAGCGAGCGTTTTGGCTTGATTGGAAATATTCATCGCGGAAATATTGTCGCCTTTTCTCCAAAGACGTTCTCCAAGGTCATTTAAAGTTTTTAATTTATTCGTGTCTTCCGCAGTGGTTTTGAGTTTATTTTGGAGGGAGTCTATAGTTGATTGTTGCGCAAAAGCCGCGCAAATAAATGCAATAAAAATACTCGTCAAAAAAATATTTTTTCGAATCCTCATTTTAAACTTTTATTCCAATCAGTAAAATATCATCTACTTGTTCCAAATTTCCTTTCCAATTAGCGAGTGTTTCTGTAATTATTTTTTGTTGTTCACTCATCGGTTTTGAAAAGTTAGCAAGTACTAATTCTTTTAATTGTTTGTATTTGAATTTTTTACCTTTCGGCCCACCAAATTGATCGGCATAACCATCCGTAAAGGTATATACTACATCGCCTTTTTGAAGTGTTGTTTCGTATGCGGTAAAAGGGATTTTGTCTTGATCGTGTTTTCCCACAGGAAATTTATCCGGCTTTATTTCTTCCAAAAATGGGGAGCTATTTTCTACATTCCGAACAATCCAAACTGGATTATTGGAAGCTGCTAATTTTAAATTTTTATTCTTGAAATCGAATGCGCACAAAACCATGTCCATTCCGTCTTTCGATTCCTCTTGTGTATCTTCCGGATTAAGTGCATGAATAATATTCTGACGCAATTCGCCTATTATTTTATTCGGTTCAAGTATCTTTTTTTCAATCACAATTTCATTCAAAAAATTAATTCCGAGCATGCTCATAAATGCGCCAGGAACGCCATGACCTGTACAATCTGCGGTTGCTATAAAAAATTTATTTTCGGTATTTAATG
Source organism: Bacteroidia bacterium (assembly GCA_039924845.1). Lineage (NCBI taxonomy): Bacteria > Pseudomonadati > Bacteroidota > Bacteroidia > Bacteroidia bacterium. Next base: position 15,819 of record JBDTAC010000038.1, on the reverse strand, counting down.
CCCAATAAAAATCGCCACTTACAATGTCTTTCGGTTGGTATAAAATAAAATAATCTGGCAATTGTTTTTCCAAATACTTTTCGGAAGTAAGCAATGCACGTTGTATTCGCCGAGCGTAATAAATACTATCGGTAATATCTTTGTTTTTTTCTTCAACTATTTTATTTTTCGTATCAATTTCTCGATAAGCAATTTCGAGTTGCTCATTGGCTTTTTGTTTTAATCGGTAACGATTGTAAACAATGAAAATTAACAAAATCAGGAAGATGCAGCCGATAATAACAGCGCGGATAAAAAAACTTTTTTGTTTTAAATCTAAATCTTGTAATTTATTTTTTTGAAGTAAAAGTTGATTTTCTTTTTGTTTTTTATCGGTTTCGTATTTAGTTTGCATATCAGCTACACTTTTAGCATTCGAAAATTGAAAAACAGTGTCTTTGTAGTCCGCGTATTTTTTTAAATAATCGTATGATTTAGGCAAATCGCCGAATCCTTTATAAGCTTCTGAAGTATAGAATAAACTATTTAAAATGTCTTCGTGATTGTTAATATTTCTTGCCATCTTCAAACCTAAGGTGTCGTATAAAAGCGCCTGTTTATAATCTCCCTTCCCTTCATAAGTATTACCAATATTTATTGTGTTCACAATAATTCCATCAGAATTCGCTGCTTTCTTGTATATCGCTAAAGCATTTTGGTAATATCCCAATGCTTCATCGTACTTTTTCAAATCATTACATACCGAGCCTAAATTTCCAAATAGAATCGGTAGTGTATAATTGTTTTGGGTAATTTGAGATAAATGCAATGCGAGTGAAAAATAAGTATTGGCAGCGGTATCTTTGTTCTGCTCAAAATAAATGCTGCCGAGGCTGCTCAGCGCGCTTATAAGGCTAAACGTATCTTTTATTTGCGTAGCAATAGCAAGACTTTGTTTAAAATACGAACTGGATTTATCGAAATTTTGTTGGTCAAAATAAATATTTCCTATGCCAATAAGCGTGTTTGCTTCTTGTTTTTGAGAATGATTGTTTTCTTCTAATACCAAATTTTTCAGAAAGTAAAACATTGCCGAATCAGAGGAGTTCTGCTCGTAGTAAGTAGCTCCTATTTTAGCCAATAATTTTATTTGAACTTTTGTATTTTTAGTTTCTAAGGCAATGGCAAGTGCTCGTTTCCGGTATAATATAGAACTGTCTATATTTGTGGAATAAAAATAGGCTCCGATTTTATCCAAAATCTCCATTCGCTGATTGTCGGCTGAAGTAACAATCAGCTTTTTTTGCAGCGAATCAATTTTATATTGTTGTGCTTCAGATAAGCCACACCAAGCAATAAAGAAGCTAAACAAAAAATATTTTTTCCTACGATTAATAACTCGCATAAAAATCAATTATAAAAATAAGAAAAACCGATAAGTCACTAAAGACCTATGAAAATAGAGCGTAAAACGGTATTCTCTAATTTCTTACAAATACCAAAGAAACGGCTATTGTTTGTGCCGGAACACCACCGCCTGCAGGTATATCAACAGTTTCATATTTCACAATAGAACCTACGGAAATGCCCGATTCTTTCAAATAAGATTGATCAAATGGTATCTCATTTCCAGAAGCATTATCGGATAATGTTCCTGTTTGATTATCAGTATTAACTGTTAGTATCTTCCCTTTTTCAAGTGGCGTAAGTGAGTTTGCAAGTTTTCCAGTAGCAGGAGTTGTTATCGTTTCATAAGAAACTCTTGAGCCAACAGCAAGTCCTAAAGCTACTGCATAATCTTGTTGAAAAGGAACTACTGTGCCGCTTTCGTCTTGAATAGACCCTACACATGTTAGTTTACCACTGGGTTGTGGACCCATTTTCGTAATTGTCCCTTTTGCCATAATTTTTTATTTTTAATTGATTATTTGTCCAAATATAATTGTTTTTCGATTATACCGTTTTTTCTAAAAAAGAAATGATGTTTTTTTCTACGCGTTTTAGAACATCTGAAACATCAGAACGCACAAATTTTTCTCCAATAATTTTTTCGTATAATTCAATGTAGCGTTCGGAAATTGTGTTAATCCATTCGTCGCTCATGTGAGGAATCATCTGTCCTTCTTTTCCTTGAAATCCATTTTCGATTAACCATTGACGCACAAATTCTTTTGACAATTGTTTTTGTGCTTCGCCTTTTTGTTGACGGATTTCGTAGCCTTCTTTGTAAAAATAACGAGAAGAATCGGGCGTATGAATTTCATCAATTAAAAATATTTTTCCATCGGCTTTGCCAAATTCATATTTTGTATCCACTAAAATCAAGCCTTTGGCGGCTGCCATTTCTGTGCCACGTTGAAATAAAGCGCGCGTATATTTTTCCAATTGACTATAATCTGCTTCGGAAACAATATTATTTTTTAAAATATTTTCACGCGAAATATCTTCATCGTGTCCTACGTCTGCCTTAGTACTTGGCGTGATAATCGGTTCTGGAAACCGATCGTTTTCGCGCATTCCATCAGGCATTTCAACGCCACAAATAATACGTTCCCCAGATTTGTATTCGCGCCAAGCATGACCAGAAAGATAGCCGCGAATAACCATTTCTACTTTAAAAGGAGTACACAATTTACCAATGCTTACTACGGGATCGGGCATTCCCAGAATCCAGTTCGGAACAATATCAGTGGTTGCGTTTAAAAATTTTGCTGCAATTTGGTTGAGTACCTGGCCTTTGTAGGGAATGCCTTTTGGTAACACCACATCGAAGGCAGAAATTCGGTCGGATGCCACCATAACCAACAATTTATCCTTGATGGTATAAACATCGCGTACTTTGCCTTTGTAAAATTTTGTTTGTCCTTGAAACTGAAAAGAAGTTGCTGTAATAGTATTATCCATACTTGAAAAATTATTTTTTTAATGTGAGAAAAACCTATTTTGCAAAAGAACAAAAAAACGCGCAATTAATCGAATTGTGTTAATAAGAATGATATTGCGTTCTTTTCAAAAAAAAGAGGTTTGAAAAATTATTTTTTTGAATGTGTTTATTTCTGTTCAGAAAATTATTTTTTTGAAGCCCTTTTTTTCCGAATCAAAAATTAAAATTCAGCGCGACAGACGCTAAAATCAATAAAAAAAGAATTTCTGCCCAAGCTGTTTTTTTTAAGTTCAAAAAATAATTTCCCACAAAAACCGCTGCCGGAATACTCATAAAAGCAAAATAAACCGAAGAAACGGCGGGCGCAAAAAACAAAGTGAACAATCCGAAAACAACCACCCAAATTAAAAGCGTTTGTGCCTTTTTGGTTTTTAATTTATTCATGGAAATTGTGAAAGCCAATCTGGATAAGGAAAGGAAGCTGACAAACAAAAACATAAACGCCAATAAATAAAAATAAAAAGAAAGTTTTAAATCCGGTTTCCCAGAAGGAAAAGGGCGAAAAACAAATTCGGTGCGCATCACCGACAAATCGTTTTTCCAAAAATAAAAAAACGCTAAAAAAAGAAATGGCGTCAGCAATCCAAAAATAGAAATAACCCATTCGCGCCAAATAAATGGACGAAATATGATGAATGAAATCCACAGAATTGGAATAAAAACGAGTGTCGGTAAATAAAAAAAGGAAGCGACCGCCAATAAAAGAGACGCGTCAAAAACATCTGAAAACGCAGAATCTTTTCGGTACGAATTCATTAATTTATTTAGCATCAACAATATAAAAAGATGCGCAATTAAAATGGGATGCAAGCTTAACATCGGCTTGGAATTGCTCATGAAAAGAATATAAAACATGGCGGGCAATTGCGATTTTTTTTCCGCTATTTCATGTTTATTGACAATATAATTGAGTAAAAAAGCTTCTCCAATAACAAGTAAAAAAGCGATTAATACGGATAAAAAAGCACTATTTTGAAGTGCTTGCGCAAGCGCAGCATATAAAAAAACAGGTTGTAAAGCACTTGGCGGAAGCGGTTTTAAAAACGCCGGAACCCACAATAGCAAAGCCAATAAAGGCAAAAAAATAAACGAGGCTGGTTGCGATGATTTGAAAAAGCGAATGAACATAGCTGTTTTTTAACCTTCCAAAATTAATTTTTTTTACGTTCGATTTCCGGAATTATTTTTACATTTGCACTCATTAATCTTAAAAAGATATTCCTATGAATATGACAGATATTTTTAACGGACTTGGTAATTTATTCGAAGATTTATTCCGTTTGATGGAAAAATTGAGAGCTATTCCTGCAACTATTTTTATTGTAATGGGCTTTATTGCATTCGGTATTTGGTTTACTCAGATGAAGCGTTACGACAAAGAGTCCGAAGAAAACGGCACTTTGAAATAAGCGCTTTTCCCTTTCGAAAAATTAATTTTTTGAGCTATTGTTTTGCGACAATGGCTTTTTTTATGGAAGATCGGAACCAATATCTCTTCTGAAATATTTTTTTTCGTAACTGATTTTCTTCGCGTTCGCGAATGATTTTTGCAAGGCTTCGCGCATCGTTTCACCATACGAAGTAATAGTAATAACGCGTCCGCCGTTCGTTTTTACAATTCCATTTTCGCTTTTTGTTCCCGCATGAAAAGCAATACTGTCACTTACTTTTTCCAACCCGGAAATTATTTTTCCAGTTTCATATTCTTCCGGATAACCTCCAGAAACAAGCATTACAGTGGTTGCGTAACGCGAATCCGTTTCGAAATTTTTTTCTGAAAGCGTTGTATTAGCGACACCTTCCAACAAATCTAAAAAATCAGATTGAATGCGCGGAATCACTACTTCCGTTTCCGGATCGCCCATGCGCACGTTGTATTCAATCACAAAAGGATCTCCGTTCACATTCATTAATCCAATAAAAATAAATCCTTTGTATGGAATATTTTCTTTTTTTAATCCTTCAATTGTCGGAATAATAACGCGTTCTTCTACTTTTTTTAAGAAGGGTTCATCTGCAAAAGGAACCGGAGAAACAGCGCCCATCCCGCCTGTATTTAAGCCTGTATCGCCTTCGCCGATACGTTTATAATCTTTCGCGGAGGGCAAAATTTTATATGATTTTCCATCTGTTAACACAAACACGGAAAGTTCAATTCCTTTTAAAAATTCTTCAATTACCACTTTCGCGGAAGCCTCGCCAAACTTGGCATTCACAAGCATATCGGAAAATTCCTTTTTTGCTTCTTCCAATGTATTCGGGATCACAACGCCTTTGCCGCCTGCCAAACCATCGGCTTTTAATACGTAAGGAGCATTTAATGTTTCTAAAAAAAGTAAGCCATCATTGAGTGTTTCCTTTGTAAATGTTTGGTAGCGTGCCGTCGGAATTTGATGGCGAATCATAAACTGTTTGGAAAAATCTTTGCTGCCTTCCAATTGCGCACCTTCTTTTTGTGGACCAATTACCGGAATATTTTTCAATACATCATCTGCTAAAAAAAAATCGTGAATCCCTTTTACCAAAGGATCTTCCGGACCCACCAATACCATATTTATGTTGTGTTCCAACACGCATTTTTTTACCGCATTAAAATCGGTTGCTGAAATGGAAATATTGGTGCCAAAGGCTGCTGTTCCCGCATTTCCGGGCGCAATAAAAAGGGTTGCTTTTTTTTTGCTTTGCGCGATTTTCCATGCGAATGCGTGTTCCCGACCGCCCGAACCAAGAATGAGAATGTTCATTTTAATCTGTTTTTAAAGAAATGCGAAAATAATTAAATTAGGCTTTGAGTTCGTTTTATTATTTCGATTTGAAAAAATAATTTTTCAACGGCACTTTTTAAAACTTTGTCGAAATTAAATTTTTTGATTACAAAAAAAAATAATTTTTGCATCGCGAAAAAAAAATTATTTTCGCAGCAACAAATACTAACTAAAAAAAATCCTATGAGTATTGTACAAGAATTTAAAGATTTTGCGCTTAAAGGCAGTGCACTTGATTTAGCTGTCGGCGTTGTAATTGGAGCTGCATTCGGCAAAATTGTAACGTCCATCGTAAGCGATGTATTAATGCCTCCAATCGGTTTATTATTGGGCGGCGTAAATTTTACGGACATCAAATGGAAAATGAAAGATGCTGTTATAGATGCTACCGGGAAAATTTTGAAACCAGCAGTAACGATGAACTTGGGTAATTTTATACAAGCTATTATTGATTTTACCATCGTTGCATTTTGCGTTTTTATGCTGGTAAAAGCAATCAATAGTATGAGTAAAAAGAAAGACGAAGTTCCCGCTGCACCAGCACCACCGCCTGCACAAGAAGTTTTATTGACTGAAATAAGAGATTTATTAAAAAAATAAAAAACAGAAAATGGATATGAAAAAAATTATTTTATCGCTTGCGATAGCAATGTTTTATTGCGTAAGTGCAAATGCTCAAACGCCTGTAGATTCGACAAAAGCATGGCATACTGGTGGATTTATTTCGATTAATTTTTCACAAGTTTCCTTTACCAATTGGGCGGCTGGTGGTCAAAATTCTATCGCAGGAAGCGGAATAATAAGCCTTTTCGCACATTATAAAAAAGATAAAACCACTTGGGATAATTCCTTGGACGTGGCGTACGGAATGTTGCAACAAGGTACTGCGAAATTATTGAAAAGTGATGACCGTATCGAGTTAAACTCGAAATATGGTCATTATGCCTTTAAACATTGGTATTATTCGGCTTTGTTGAATTTTCAAACACAAATGGCTCCAGGATTTAATTATCCGAATGATTCCACCGTAATTTCTAAATTTTTAGCTCCGGCTTATTTGGTAGCTTCTCTTGGTATGGATTACAAACCGTGTGATTACTTCTCTTTATTTTTAGGTCCTTTAACAGGAAGAGTTGTTGTTGTAAACGATCAGACACTTGCCGATCAAGGTGCTTATGGTGTAGATAAAGCAATCTACAATACCACTACTGGTGCTTTAATTACGCATGGGAAACTAACGGAAGAGGAATTTGGAGGATATCTCAGAGCCGTTTTCAAAAAAGATATTTTCACGAATGTGAATTTGCAATCCAAATTGGAATTATTTAGTAATTACTTGAAAAACCCGCAAAATATCGTTGTAAACTGGGAAAATTTGTTGATGCTAAAAGTAAATAAATATATTGTTGCGAATGTTTCCACACAATTAATTTACGATGACAATATTAATATTCCACAATACAACAGCGCCGGTGTTGTAACAGGTTCCGGTCCGAGGGTGCAATTTAAAGAAGTGCTTGGCGTAGGGTTGTCCTACAAGTTCCAACATTAATTTTATTCATAAAGCATTCAATGGAAACAGGTAAGCACAAAACGCTTACCTGTTTTTTATTTATTTTTTTGTTCAATACAAATGAATGAATTAACTTTGTTCTCCTAAAAAATAAATCTAAAAAAATAAAAATGGCAAATACAGCAGTAGAAAAATACGTGAAATTTAAAGTAAAAGATCTTTCATTAGCCGAATGGGGCAGAAAAGAAATTCAATTGGCAGAAGCTGAGATGCCAGGTTTAATGGCACTTCGCGCAGAATACGGAAAACAAAAACCGTTGAAAGGTGCGTACATTGCAGGTTGTTTACACATGACAATTCAAACGGCAGTTTTGATTGAAACGTTAACAGCATTAGGCGCCGAAGTAACGTGGTCATCTTGCAATATTTTTTCTACACAAGATCATGCAGCCGCAGCAATAGCAGCAGCAGGAATTTCGGTATATGCATGGAAAGGAATGAACGCAGAGGAGTTTGATTGGTGCATCGAACAAACGTTATTTTTCGGAGAAGAAAGAAAACCACTTAACATGATTTTGGACGATGGCGGAGATCTTACCAATATGGTTTTTGATAGATTTCCTGAATTGGTAAAAAACATCAAAGGATTGTCGGAAGAAACGACGACAGGCGTGCATCGTTTGTACGAGCGCATGAAAAACGGTACGTTACCGATTCCTGCCATCAATGTAAATGATTCAGTTACGAAATCTAAATTCGATAATAAATACGGATGTCGTGAATCTTTAGTAGATGCCATTCGCAGAGCGACAGATTTAATGCTTGCTGGAAAAGTGGCGGTGGTAGCAGGTTTCGGAGATGTTGGAAAAGGTTCAGCAGAATCTTTGAGCAGCTGTGGTGTACGCGTAATTGTTACGGAAATTGATCCGATTTGCGCATTACAAGCTGCTATGGAAGGTTACGAAGTGAAAAAAATGGACGATGCTGTGAAAGAAGCTGACATTATTGTTACTGCTACCGGAAATTGCAACATCATTGTAGATCGTCATTTCAAAAGTATGAAACACAACGCTGTGGTTTGTAACATCGGGCATTTCGACAATGAAATTGACATGGCTTGGTTAAACGGAAATCATGGAAAATCAAAAGTGGAAATTAAACCGCAAGTAGATAAATATACCGTAAACGGAAAAGATATTATTGTGTTGGCAGAAGGTCGTTTGGTAAATTTAGGTTGTGCTACGGGACATCCTTCTTTTGTGATGTCAAATTCTTTTACCAATCAAACATTGGCGCAATTGGAATTGTGGATGCACACCAAAAACTACGAAAACAAAGTATATACGCTTCCCAAAAAATTGGATGAAAAAGTAGCGAATTTACATTTGGCAAAAGTAGGTGCGGTGTTAGAAACACTCGACGCAGAACAAGCGAAATACATTGGTGTTTCAGTAGATGGTCCGTTTAAACCGGATTATTACAGATACTAACTAGAAGGTTTTAAATGAGGAATTAAAACGAGGTTCGAAAAATAATTTTTTGAACCTCGTTTTTTATAAGACCAATTCCAGAAAAGGACATCTAAAACATCTTTCCAAAACGCCTTCGAAAAAATATTTTTTCAACTGATTTTAACCGATTACAAATATTCTGTAAACATTCTCTATTTTTGCGATAAAAATAAATCAGTATGTACATCCAACAACTTTATACTGGCTGCCTTTCAGAAGCCGCTTATTATATCGAGTCAAACGGCGAAGCAGCCATTATTGATCCGCTTCGAGAGACTCAGCCTTATACGGAATTAGCCCATCAGCGCAACGCCAAAATAAAATATGTTTTTGAAACGCATTTTCATGCAGATTTTGTTTCGGGGCATATTGATTTAGCCGCAAAAACAGGCGCAAAAATAATTTTCGGTCCCGATGCTGAAACAGCCTATAAAGTAATTATAGCAAAGGATAACGAAGTTTTTACAATTGGAAAAATAAAAATAAAAGTGTTGCATACACCTGGTCATACTTTGGAATCTGCGTGTTATTTGTTATTGGACGAGAATGATAGACCACATGCCGTTTTTAGCGGAGATACATTGTTTGTGGGCGATGTAGGCCGTCCAGATTTGTCTCAGAAAAGTGAAATTACGCAAAGCGATTTAGCCGGAATGATGTACGAATCGCTCAAAAAATTAAAAAATTTACCAGACAACGTTATCTTATATCCAGCTCATGGCGCTGGTTCTGCTTGTGGAAAAAATATTGGCAAAGAAACTTTTTCAACTATCGGTACACAGAAAAAAGTAAATTATGCTTTGCAAGAAATGCCTAAAGAAGCCTTTATTAAAGCAATTACCGAAGGGCTTACGCCTCCTCCGAATTATTTTTTTATGGATGCGAAAATTAATATGAATGGATATGAAAATATTGATACAGTGCTGACTAAAAATACACAAGCACTTTCAGTTATTGAATTTGAAAATCACATTGCAAATGGCGCACAAATTTTAGATGTTCGAGCTGCTGATGTATTTGAAAGCGGATTTATTAAAAATGCCGTCAACATTGGCTTAAACGGACAGTATGCCCCTTGGGTAGGCGCCTTGATTGACCCAAATATCTCCATTGTTTTAGTGGCAGATGAAGGCAAGGAAAAAGAAGCTGTTTTGCGATTGGCGAGAGTGGGTTATGAAAATGTAAAGGGCTATTTAAACGGTGGAATCTTGGCTTGGGGAAAAGCAAAAAAGCCGCTCGAAAAAATTAATTCAGTGGATGCTGAAACGTTTGTAAAAACGCTTCAAGAAAAAAATAATTTTCAAATTATAGATGTGCGAAATGCCGGCGAATGTGAAACAGGAATTGTCGAAAATGCTATCACCATTCCGCTTGCAGAGCTTTCTCAAAAAATCCACACCTTAAAAAAGAAGCAAGCATATTGTATTTATTGCGCTGGAGGTTACCGTTCTATGATGGCAAGTTCCATACTTCAAAAAAGTGGGTTTGAAAATATCACGAATGTGCGTGGAGGAATGTCGAAAATAAAATTATCAGGGATTGCACTTGTACAGCCTGTTGTTTAAATTAGTAGTTTGAAAAATTATTTTTTGAAACACTTTTTATTCAAAAAATATTCAGAATAATCGTGAAATAATATTTTTCATTTTATGAATTAATTGTACTTTAGCAGACTCTAAACTCACACTAAAAATAGAAACGAATGTCTTATTTATTTACCTCAGAAAGCGTGTCGGAAGGACACCCAGATAAAGTAGCAGATCAAATTTCCGATGCAATTATTGATGCGTTTTTAACGTACGATAGCAATGCAAAAGTAGCTTGTGAAACCTTTGTTACCACAGGACTTGTAGTGATTGGCGGAGAAATAAAATGCAACGATACTGCGAAAGCAAAAGTGGATGTGCAGAAAATTACGCGCGAAGTAATTGCCCGCATTGGTTACACCAAATCAGAATATCAATTTGACTCTGTTTCCTGTGGAATTTTAAGTGCGTTACACGAGCAATCTTCAGATATCAATCAAGGTGTGGAGCGCAGTAAAGAAGAAGAACAAGGCGCTGGAGATCAAGGAATGATGTTTGGTTATGCATGCCGCGAAACAGATAATTACATGCCACTTCCGTTGGAGTTAGCGCATTTATTACTGAGAGAATTAGCGGTTATTCGCAGAGAAGGCAAGAAAATGAAATACTTGCGTCCGGATGCAAAATCACAAGTTACGGTTCAATACAGTGATAAAGGAAAGCCTGAAAAGATTGAAACCATCGTACTTTCTACACAACACGATGATTTTGATTCTGAAAAAAATATGCAGGATAAAATCAAACACGATGTGATTAATATTTTGATTCCGAGAGTTAAAAAATTAGTTCCTGCACGCGTTAAAAAATTATTCGGGAACGAAATTAAATTTCACGTAAATCCAACCGGAAAATTTGTAATTGGTGGACCACATGGAGATACAGGTTTGACAGGCAGAAAAATAATTGTGGATACTTACGGCGGTCGCGGAGCGCACGGTGGAGGTGCTTTTTCAGGAAAAGATTCCTCCAAAGTAGATCGTTCAGCAGCGTACGCTACACGCCACATTGCTAAAAATTTGGTGGCAGCAGGTGTTGCAGACGAAGTGTTGGTGCAAGTGGCGTATGCCATCGGAATTGCACAACCAGTAGGATTGTACGTGTACACTTACGGAACAGCAAAAGCACGAAATAAAGAAGGAAAAAAATTAAGCGATGGAGAAATTGCAGCACGCGTTGAGAAATTAATAGACATGCGTCCAAGCGCAATTGTAAAACGTTTTGGATTAAAAAATCCGATCTATAGCGAAACAGCTTCCTACGGACACATGGGACGTACACCGGGAATAAAAGAAGTGAACGGAAAAAAATACGAAACTTTTTCTTGGGAAAAATTAGATTTAGTGGACACATTTCGCAAAGAATTTGCTATCCAAAAAGAAGAAATAGAAGTCGTTTAAAAAAATAATTTTTCGAAAGCTTGTTTTTACTTTTGTGCGGCGCGCTCAATTTTTGTTTCTGCTACATCTTTTTCGTTGCGTAATTGTTGCTTTTTACGTTTCAAGAAAAAGGGAATTTGAGATGTAATTAAAGCACAGCCGCCAACTATCAGAAAGGAATAACTCGGGTCAAGTTTCAGTAAACAAACGCTTAATCCAATAATTAATGCATTGAAAAGATAAAGGGTGTAACAAATTTTTCGGTGATTTAAACCTAAATCTAACAAAGCATGATGTAGATGATTTCTATCGGCAGAAAATGGTGAAACTCCGCGTACAGCGCGATAAATAAAAATTCGCAACGTGTCTACAAGAGGATAAACCAATACCGACATCACAAAAACAGGTTTGGACAATTGTGCTAAAAATCCGCTTAGTTTTGTTTGATCAAATTCGATGAGATTAATTGCCAGTACGCAGATAATAAGTCCGATGGTAAGCGAGCCTGAATCGCCCATAAATAATTTGGCTGGCGAAAAATTAAAAATTAAAAATCCGATTAAAGATCCTGCTAAAGCAAAAGCCAAACACGCCATTACAAAATCTCCCGCAAAGGCAAACCACAAGCCGAATGCGATAGCGCAAATAGCACCGATTCCAGCAGCCAATCCGTCTACGCCATCAATTAAATTAAAGGCATTTACAACTACGATATACGTAAACATGGAAAGAAAAACGCTTGCCCAATAAGGCAATTCGTGTATTCCGAAAATGCCGTGTAATCCAGTAAGGCGAACGCCTGCCATCAATACTAAAATCATTCCAACAATAATGTGCGCTACTAATTTTTTAATGGGAGCAGTTCCGATAATATCGTCTTTTACGCCTACAAAAAATAAAATAAGCATGGTGGCGATGAGATATTTGAATTGCGTTATGGGAACGCGCATGGCTTCGTAAGTAGATAAATATTCGGAGGGAAACCAAAGTGAAAATGAAAATAAAGTGCCTGCAAAAAGAATGATTCCTCCGATGGTAGGAACCATGCGCTTGTGGAGTTTGCGCTCTTCTCCAGGTGCATCAAAAAGACGTTTTAAAATAGCTACTTTTATCAAAGAAGGAGTTGATAAAAGCACTACCAAAAATGAAGTAAAAAAAACGATGATGAGAAATCCCCACATAAATTACAGACTAATTTTAGAATGCAAATATAGTTCAAAAATGAGAATTTTAGTTCTGTCTTTCAGATTAAAGTGCTTTTGAAAAAATAATTTTTCGAAGATGAATTATTGAATCTTGAGTGATTTTTCCACTTCGGCATAAACGCTTTTAATACCTGCTTCTAACTTAATTTGATGTTTCCATCCAAGTGCGTGTAATTTTCCTACATCCATTAATTTTCGTGGTGTTCCGTCGGGTTTGGATGCATCCCATTTTAATTCGCCTTCGTAATTTGTAATTTTTTTAATCAATAAAGCGAGGTCTTTTATGCTGATGTCTTCACCCGTTCCGATGTTCACTAAACCGCTTTCGTTATACGTTTCCATCAAAAAGAAGCAAGCGTTTGCCAAATCATTTACGTGTAAAAACTCACGCATCGGTTTTCCGCTTCCCCAAATTTCAACGGACGTTTTGTGTTCTATTTTTGCCGTGTGAAATTTTCGTAAAAGTGCCGGCAATACGTGCGAATTATTCAAATCGTAATTGTCGTTGGGTCCGTATAAATTGGTTGGCATCACCGAAATAAAATTACAACCGTACTGACTTCTATACGCATCGCACATTTTGATGCCTGCAATTTTTGCGATGGCGTACGGCTCGTTTGTTTCCTCCAATAATCCAGTCAATAAATAGTCTTCTTTCAGTGGTTGTGGCGCCAGTTTCGGATAAATGCAAGAAGAACCCAAAAACAGTAGCTTTTGTACTTTGTGTTTGTACGCTTGATGAATCACGTTACTTTCAATCATCAAATTATCATATAAAAAATCGGCGCGATAGGTATTGTTGGCATGAATGCCGCCCACTTTCGCAGCTGCTAAAAAAACAAATTCAGGCTTTTCGGCAGAAAAAAAATGTTCAACAGTAAGCTGATTTTTCAAATCCAATTCCGCCGAAGTGCGTGTTACAATATTTTTAAAACCTTCGTGTTGCAGTTTTCGAACAATAGCAGAACCAACCATTCCACGATGCCCAGCAACATAAATCTTCGCGTCTTTATTCATAAATAAAATGTTGTTTAATAAAAACAAAGGTAAATAAAATAGCGTTTTTTGTTTGAAAAAAAATGACACTTTTTAGACGTTCGAAAAATTATTTTTTTAAATATCTATTCGCTTTGCGCGGATAATCAAAAAAGGCTTCGCTTTTGTATTGATATTGAGCTTACTGTGAGGCAAAGTGAGTTCATTGGAAGACATAGTAAGCTCACTGTATGACACGTTTAGCTTACTATCACGCATATTTCGCGACAGCTTAGCGCCTACGAGGATGCTTTTTATTCTTCCGTATCATTCTCGACACTTCCTCTTCTGTTTTTACCGTCAATATTTTCTTTCAATTTTCGATACATTTCTTTGTCGCCTTCATAGTCTGACGCTTCTTTGTCAAGAAGCTTTAAACCTAATTCATAATATGCTTTTGATTTACCAATTTGTCCGAGGTCGCAATGTAATTGAGAAAGAAAACCAATTAGATATTGAATTCCGTTTTTGTCATTGGAATAATTACTAAGCTCTAAAGCAAATTTACCATCTGCAATTGCACTGTGTAAATGCCCTTGTTTTGCTTGTTGCATCGACCTTTCAAAAAATATTGCAGCCTGTTTAAAATATTGTTTGCCAAATTTTTGAACTATTTGATTTTTGAAAGTGAGAAAGTCTGCGTTAATATTTATTTCTTCGTTTTGCATTAGTTAATTTATAGTTTGTTAAATTCTTCGATTGAAAGAATATTGCAGGCAAATAACACATAAAATTTGACCTTGCAATTTTTAATTCAGTATTTTTTAAATCGGTACATCTGCACATTTTCAAATTAACGGTTTGGCGCTTGGCGAAGGTGGCGATTTTTACCACAAATGTTGATGCGGAGAACCAATGTTTGATTAAGTCTGCGGAGCACTGAACCGCCACTTTTGCCAAACGTGTGTTAGGCAACGTTGTTAGCGTCCTCATCTGGGTTACCGGTCATTTTGTCCCCTACATTTTTCCATATCAGGAGTCGAACGTGTTCTGCGGAATTGAAGTCCACACTTTGTTTGAGCGCAGGCATTAAGTGAACATAGTCGTAAATGTATTTTGCGAGAACGATTTTAATTAAGCTCATTGTCGCTTGAATGACCTTTGTTTGGGTATCAATGTTTTTTGTCTGCTGAATCTGAATAATGCTAAGGCGACTTGAGTGGGCGTAAGCGCAAAGAAATTTATATTGTTGGTTAAAAAAAGTTTCTTTGAAGCCAGCGTCAACGGCAAGATCTGTCCACGAATTCCTTAATCTCCATTGTCCATCGATTGCGCTGCTTTTTATTTTATTGGACTTGCCCAAGAGATATGGATGCTTTTCAATCTCTTTTTTTAAATATTCTATTGCGACTTTTTCATCTTCTTGGATTTTAATGTGCTCAATTTGCTTGGCTGTAAAGTTTTCTCTTTCAAGATAGCCAGCTAAGTCCCAACATAAAAACCTAAAACTATATTCATCTTCGTTCTTTGGTGAAATGAAAACGTAATTAAATGCAAGATACGTTTCTAATGCAGCTCTCGCTAAAACATAAATTGAAGGAAAATCAATTTGAGGAGGAGAAGTTATCTTTCCGTCCGAATATTGGAATCCGTTAGACAAGGCCCGAACTGTAAGGCAATGCAAAATTATCTTTTGCGCAAAGCCCTCGGCATATTTGATATTAGGTTTGTGTTCGAGAATTGGAGTAATAGCAAGTCGATTGCCAATGTCGACAACTTTTGTTATGATATAGTCTAATTCAGCGTCTTGATACATACTTGTGTGTCTACAATGTTGCCTAACGGTTCGCGAGCTTTGCGAAGAGTCTTGCTTTTTGCAAAACTCGCAGATGTACGAAGTCCCGTAGGGCTTTGGACATTCGCAAAGCTCGCGAACCGATGTAACGAAAGCCCGCAGGGATTTCG
>JBDTAC010000037.1 GCA_039924845.1 Bacteroidia bacterium | reverse complement strand
AATAAAAAATCAGTGCTTCAAAAAATAATATTCTCTAAAGATATTTACGACTAATATCAAACGGGAGATTATCGAACTTCAAAAGTAAATTCCATAATCTTCACAATGCTGCAAAATCAACTACGTTAGAATATTCACAAAAAGAAAAAGCCGCCTTAATGGGCGGCTTTTTCTTTTTGTGATCCCGCTGGGATTCGAACCCAGGACCCCTACATTAAAAGTGTAATGCTCTACCAGCTGAGCTACGGAATCGATACTCTTTTTTTCAAAAGAGGGTGCAAAGATAGAATCATTATTTAGTATTGCAAACTCCTTTTTATTTTTTATGAACAAATCCGCAACAGCGTTGAAAAAATATTTTTTTCAAGACAAAATTGGGTAACGTTCAAACGGTGCATTTTCATCAAATAATTTGCGATAAGTAGCCAATTTACGATAAGGTATAGCGCCCATGGCTTCAATTACACGAATCATTTTCGGATTAAAATCTCCAATCCAAGCAATTACCACGTCTTCGTAATTTCCTTTTTTTATCAACGCTTTCCGGAATTCGTCAAAAATAGCGCCTTCAATTCCTTTACCTTGATATCTGGGTGCTACTCCAAAAGCCAATCCGTAAGCAGTTTTACAGCTTTTTGTCTTTTGTTGCCACAAAAATTTGATTTTTCCCAGCCAATTAAAATTATCGCCCACATGTTTAAAAATTTCATTCAGTTCGGGCAAAGCAATGTAAAATCCGATGGGCGTTTCATCGTAATAGGCAAACCAAATCAATTCTTCTTCAATAACAGGTTTTAATTCTTTCACCATTTTCATGGCTTGTTCTTTGGGCATTTCTTTAAAATTTTCGTGCGATGCCGCCCAAGCTGCATTGTAAATCGTGCGAAAATCTTCAGCGTATTTTTCTAAATTGTTTTTTTTGATGTGTTCCAAATGGTATTTCGGATTTTTGGCTATTCGCTCCGATCGTTCAATATATACCTGTTGCAAAGGCGCATGTACTTTTCGATGAAAAACAATTTGCTCGTAAAAAACTTGAAAACCATAGGTCTCAAAAAAATCTTTGTAATAAGTCGGTTGATAATTCATCAAATAAAGCGGTGGCGACGTAAAATTTTCAATCAATAATCCCCAGTAACGGTCTTTTTCGCCAAAATTTACCGGACCATCCATTGCTCTCATGCCTTTGGCAGCGAGCCATTCCTTGCATTTGTCAAACAATAAAAAGGCCGCTTTTTTATCGTTAATACATTCGAAAAAACCCATTCCGCCAGCTTGCTGGCTGTAAGTATCGGCAGTTTTGTAATTGATAAAAGCGGCTACACGCCCTATAGTTTCTTGTTTTTCGTTTTTTAAAATCCAACGAATGGCTTCTCCTTGTTCAAAATACTTATTGCTTTTCTTATCAAAAACGCCTCGTATGTCTTGCTGCAAATGAGCAATCCAATTTTTATCGTTTTGATAGATCTTACGCGGAAGATTCAAAAAATCTTTTTCTGTGGATGCTGAATTTACCTCGATAATCTTCATGAAAAATTTTATTTTTCGCAAAATTAATTTTATAATTGTATTTCGCAATCTTAAACAAAATAACAATGATGAAATCGTTGGAGATAAAACCGCATGAAGGTTTGGGTACTTTAAAATTTGGTGTCGGAATGCAAGAAGTAGAAACGCTGGTTGGTTGTGCCGAAAACATTGAGCAATTTAATGAATTAGATGAGCACCGAACAATTGTTTGGCATTATTGGGAACAAGGTTATTCGCTATTTTTCGATCTTGATTTTAACAATCGTTTTTCCTCTGTAGAGATTGACAATGAAGATACTTTGCTCTGGGGAAAAAAAATTTTCCAACTAAAGGAAAAAGAAATTATTACTCTTTTTAAAGAAAAAGGATTTACTGAGATTGAAACAGAAATGCACGAATGGGGCGAAAAGCGGATTAGTTTTGACGAAGCAATAATTGATTTTTATTTTGAAAAAAATAAATTGGTCGCGATTAATTACGGCGTAATTAATGAACTTCTTCCGATAGTTATTTTTCCTAATTAATATTTTGGTAATTTTGCGTCGTGAAAAAAATATTTTTTCTGTTCGCTTTTTCCTGCCTTGTAAAATCTGCAATTGCTTGCGATTGTCCTCCGATACAACAAAATATTCAACAACAAAGCAGAACGTATGCCGTTATTTTTGAAGGAAAAGTAGATTCAGTCTCCGTGATTTCCGGCAAATACGCAAGTGTTTATTTTAATGTGTCTGAATTATTTAAAGGCAAAAGTTACGCCGAAAGCCAAGTTCGATTCGATTGTTCTACTTCTTGCCAGCTTAATTTTACACCGAAGGAAACTTGGATTATTTACGCCAACTATTATAAATACGGAGAATTAGAAATAAAATTTTGCAGCCGTAGTCGAAAACTTATTGCGGATACTACGCAAGATTATTATTCCGTAAATAACGGAATGTCTTTTAAAAATGAATTGGCTTTTTTACAGAAAAACTTTGGAAGTCAACCGCTTTTAAACGAAGACACAATTGCACTTCAGCACGAAGAAGAAGCGCAGCGATTGACGCATCCAACAGGAGTTCAGGCACTTTGGTTAGTCGGAATTTCATTTGTGGTGGTAACTGCTTTCCTTTATTTTTTCAATAAATATTTTAAATAGGAATTGTCAAGAAGTTACAAATTCGAGGAATCAATTTCTTTGATTTCTTTTTCGTATTTATTGGGAAACAATAC
This sequence comes from Bacteroidia bacterium, assembly GCA_039924845.1. Taxonomy (NCBI): domain Bacteria; kingdom Pseudomonadati; phylum Bacteroidota; class Bacteroidia; species Bacteroidia bacterium. Next base: position 3,228 of record JBDTAC010000037.1, on the reverse strand, counting down.
TTTTTTTACAGCTCCGTCCAACTTACAAAACCTACTTAATTTATAAAAAGGTAAAATAATTGAAAGCAAAGATTTCTTTTTGAAATCCAATAGAATGCGTACTTTTTCAGGGATCACTAATTTTTGTCCTTCTATTAAAATAAAAAATCGGATTTTTCCCAAATGCTTTTTATATTGTTTAAAAAGATCAATCGTATAGTTGCTTTTTTTAAGATTATTTTCCAAATCAATTTCTCTCTGCACCAACCATTGCGAATAATCTGGCTGTAAACCTTTTAGTTTCATTCGGTTGCCAAACCTGGAAAAAACTTCGTAAACATCCTCCTTTTCTTCTTGACTAAGTTTCCGTTCCAACACTTCGTAAGAAGAAATTGAATAATAAATCAACATATATAAAACATCGCGATAAGCCCAATCCGGAATTTCGCTTTTGCGATTATTTTCAACTACTTTATGGATATTGTAAATGGAATCTATAATGTGTAAAGCGGATTCGTTTTCAGAAAAAATTATTTTTCGAGCATACGTTACAGTCGAAAATAATCGTCCTAAAGGATCGGCTGGAAGTCTGCCTGTAAAATAAAGCCAATCAACCGCTTTGTTTAACGCAAACTCGGCTGCGGCTCCTGCAAAAATAAAAAGGACAGTATCACTTTTACCCCAAATTTCGCGAACAATAGAATTTTTTTTAACGAAATAATTCATTTGTGAGATTGGGATTTTTTCCTTGAAAAAATGGGTGGAAATTTTACGCGATACTTAAAAAGCACCGTTGTTATTCAATAATTAAATTGAAAACTCAGTTTTGGAACCTTCAAAAAAATAATTTTTCTACGAAATTATTTTCGCGTCAGGATATTTTTCCTTCCACAAATCAAATGATTTTAAACTTCTTAAAATCATGACTGTTTTATAGTCCAATTGGACTTTTATAACCGGTTTATCGTTACCGATGTCTCTTTTCTTTTTCATAGTATGTGTTTTCTTATTCACATACGGATAACAAAATATGTTCCCTTTTGTTGTGTTGTCAGGCTAAACTTAACATCTTTTAACAAATCACTTCTGCGAAATTAATTTTTCGAGTCCGTACATTTCGTCTCTCAGCCTTGCTGCTTCCACAAAATCGAGTTCTTTTGCCGCAGATTCCATGGCTCTTTTTGTTTTTGAGATGGCTTTTTGCAATTCCTCTTTGCTCATGTACATCACTACTGGATCCGCAGCATAATTGATTGTTTCCGGTTCCACATATCCTTTGTTTGGCTTTTTATATCCTTGCGTGATACTCGCCTGTTGACGAATGGAATCCTTTGATTTTGTAATGGTTGTAGGCTTTATATTGTGTTCGAAATTATAGGCAATTTGTTTTTTTCTTCTGCGTTGCGTTTCGTCGATTGTTTTTTTCATGGAATCGGTAATTTTGTCAGCATACATAATTACTTTCCCGTTGACGTTTCTTGCCGCTCTCCCTGCCGTCTGCGTAAGCGAACGAGCCGATCGTAAAAAACCTTCTTTGTCAGCATCTAAAATCGCAACTAAAGAAACTTCAGGAAAATCAAGTCCTTCACGCAATAAATTAATTCCAACCAATACGTCAAAAAGTCCGAGTCGTAAATCGCGCATAATTTCTACGCGTTCCATTGTTTCAATATCAGAATGAATATAACGGCAACGCACATTTAAGTTGACGAAATATTTCGTTAATTCTTCCGCCATCCGTTTGGTGAGTGTCGTAACCAAAATACGTTCATCGCGTTCAATTACTTTTTGAATTTCAGCCATTAAATCATCAATTTGATTGAGACTTGGACGCACTTCAATAATCGGATCCAACAAACCTGTCGGACGAATTAATTGTTCAACTACTACGCCTTCCGATTTTTCCAATTCAAAATCAGCAGGCGTGGCACTTACGTAAACAATTTGATTGATCACACTTTCAAACTCATCAAATTTCAACGGACGATTGTCCATTGCTGCAGGCAAACGAAAACCGTATTCCACTAAATTTACTTTTCGGGAACGATCACCGCCATACATGGCGCGGATTTGCGGAAGCGTCACATGACTTTCGTCCACCACCATTAAATAATCCTTCGGAAAATAATCCAACAAACAGAAAGGGCGCGTACCCGGCAAACGTCTGTCAAAATAGCGGGAATAATTCTCAATTCCGGAGCAATAACCCAGTTCGCGCATCATTTCTATATCGTATGTTACGCGGTCTTCCAAACGTTTTGCTTCTAAATGTTTCCCTAATTCTTTGTAATAATCCACTTGTTTAACCATATCGTCTTGTATCTCGAAAATGGCATTTTGCATACTGTCTTTCGACGTTACAAAAATGTTGGCAGGATAAATATTAACCGAATCAAAAGGTTCTATTTTTTTCCCTGTTGAAGGTTCGATACTTTCAATTTCTTCGATTTCATCACCAAAAAAATGAACACGAATTGCGTGATCCGCATACGCCAAGAAAACATCCACCACATCACCTTTTACACGAAAATTTCCGCGAGAAAAATCAGCTTCTGTGCGCGAATACAAACTGCTCACCAACTGATGTAGAAATTTATTTCTGCTGATGACATCTCCCACTTTTATATGGATGACATTTTTATGGAAATCAGCGGGATTCCCGATTCCGTAAATGCAAGAAACGGAAGAAATAACAACCACGTCGCGCCTTCCGGAAAGCAAAGAAGAAGTAGTACTCAAACGTAATTTTTCAATTTCATCGTTAATCGCCAAATCCTTTTCTATGTATGTATTGGTGGTCGGAATGTAGGCTTCTGGTTGATAATAATCGTAATACGAAACAAAATATTCTACTGCATTGTTGGGTAAAAACTCTTTGAACTCGGCGTACAGTTGAGCCGCCAATGTTTTATTATGACTTAAAATAAGCGTTGGTCTTTTAACTTGTTCAATGACATTTGCCATCGTAAATGTTTTTCCAGAACCAGTAACGCCCAACAATGTTTGAGCCGGCAAGCCTTTTTTAATCCCTTCTACCAATTGACGAATGGCTTCTGGCTGATCGCCCGTAGGCTTAAAATCGGAAACAATTTTAAAATCCATCTTTGAGTTCTACAAAAAATAGACATCAAAGAACGATAAAAAAATGCAGAATTCTTTCAAGTAGATTTGAGAAATTATTTTTATGACACAAAATTATAGCCACAAAAAAGGAGTTTGAAAAATTAATTTTTCAAACTCCTTTTTTGT
>JBDTAC010000036.1 GCA_039924845.1 Bacteroidia bacterium | reverse complement strand
TTTTTTTATGCTATTTTTTCAAGCTTCAAAAAAATATTTTTTCGAGTACTCTTTTTCAGAACAAAAACAAGCATCTTTTTCTATCTTGCATTGTTTTTTGACAATAAAAAAATATTTTTTCGGATGAAAAAAATAGTTGTAGTAATCCTCTTTGCATTTATTAGTTCCGCGGTTTTCGCACAAACAGACAGTTCTAATTGTTGCTCCTTCAATAAAAAATATTTTAAATCCTATTTAACAGACGTGCGAGACATTGCACTTTCACCTTTTCATTGGGATGAAAAACAATGGATAACGTTTGGTGCAACTGGCGGAATAGCGACAGCTTTAATTTTTACGGAAGATCAAAACGTTCATAATTTGTTTCAGAGAAACAGAAGTGATTTAACAAATACTATTTCTAAATATGGCTTGGAACCTTGGGGACACGGCATTTATTCGATGGGAACAATGGCTGTTTTTTATACGTTTGGAATGCTTGCCAAAAATAATCACGCAAAAGAAACGGCTTTACTTGGACTGAAGACTTTTCTGATAACAGGCGCACTTGTAAATGCGGTGAAATATATTCCAGAACGCGACCGACCTTACATTAGCGATAATCCTTTTATGTGGTTCGGACCGGGATTTAGGAACGGAAATTTTTCATTTCCTTCGGGACACAGCACTTCTGTTTTTGCAATGGCAGCCATTGTTGCTTCGGAATACAGCAATTACAAAGCGGTTCCTATTATTGCGTATTCCATTGCATCATTAACGGCTTTATCGCGCATTAACGACAATAAACATTGGGCTTCTGATGTTTTTACTGGAGCTGTTTTCGGTTGGGCGATGGGAAAATTAATTTATCGGAATAGCCATCAGCGAAAGCCTAAAATAATTATTAATTAATATTGTGAGAAGAATTTTATTGATTTTTTAAGCCCATATTTCTCCATTTGTAACATTTAATTAACTTGCACCGTCTCATTACAAAAAACTTTTTTTCATGCAATTAAAAATTCAAAATCTTTCCAAAACATACAGCAACGGAGTGCAAGCACTCAAAAATGTAAGTCTTGAAATTCCTACCGGAATATTTGGATTGCTGGGACCGAACGGTGCCGGAAAATCATCGCTGATGCGCACGATTGCAACACTTCAAGAAGCCGATTCAGGAAGTGTTTTTTTAGACGATTTAGATGTGCTGAAAAACAAAAAAGAAGTACGGAAAATATTGGGTTATTTACCACAGGAATTTGGCGTTTATCCAAAAGTTTCGGCGGAAGTATTGTTGAATCATATTGCGGTATTGAAAGGAATTACGAACAACAAAGAACGCAAAGAAGTAGTAGAATCTTTGCTGCAGCAAACCAATCTTTTTGAAGCTCGAAAAAAAAATCTCGGTGGTTATTCAGGCGGAATGAAACAACGTTTCGGAATCGCGCAAGCGTTGCTCGGAAATCCGAAATTAATTATTGTAGATGAGCCAACGGCTGGTTTGGATCCTGCTGAACGCAATCGTTTTCATAATTTATTGAGTGAAATTGGCGAACATATTATTGTGATACTTTCCACACATATTGTGGATGATGTGAGTGATTTATGTCGCAACATGGCAATCATCAATAAAGGGAGAGTTTTGATGACAGGCGATCCGCTGAAATCCATTGAAGCGATACAAGGAAAAGTGTGGGAGAAAATGATTGAAAAAACAGAATTGCCAAATCATCAGGAAAAACACAACGTTATTTTTTCACGTTTGTTGGGCGGCAAAACCATTATTCACGTAACCAACGATTCGCAACCAGACGCTTCGTTTAAGCCAGTTATTCCTGATTTGGAAGACGTTTATTTTTCAGCCATTAAAATGGATAATGTTTTAAAAGCCGTTTAAATTCTGCACATGTTTAAAGAAATATTTTTATTCGAAATCTCTTATCGCCTTAAAAGACCTGCGACTTACATTTATTTTATTGTTTTTTTCGCACTTGCTTTTTTATTTATACTGCTTGCCGGTGGCGCGTTTAATGGCGTTGATTTAGCACTTCCTGGAGGAGGTGGAAAAGTTTTAGCGAATTCTCCGTTCATGATTAACTCGCTCATTTCCGGACTCTGTTTTATTGGTACCATTATTATTGCAGCTATTGTCGGAGACGCTGTTTACAAAGATTTTGAATATGGCACGCACGCACTTTTTTTTACGAAACCCATTTCTAAATTCGATTATTTGGGCGGACGATTTTTAGGTGCCGCTGTTATTGCTTTGCTTGTTTTTACAGGTGCAGCATTTGGTATTATGGTTGGCAGTTTTATGCCTTGGTTAGATGCTTCTAAAATTGGTGCGTTTCACTTGATGTATTATGTGCAACCGTATCTTATTTTTGTAATTCCGAACTTACTTTTTATTGGAATTATTTTTTTCGCAGCCGCCACACTCAGTCGCAACATGCTTTCCGTTTATGTAGGCAGTATTTTGTTTTTGGTGTTGTACGGAGTTTCTAAAAGTTTACTTGCCAATATCAATAACGATTTTATTGCTGGGTTGCTTGATCCGTTTGGAGGAATGGCAATGCGAAGTATCACAAAATATTGGACGGTTTCCGAAAAAAATTCGCTCATTGCTCCGTTTAGTAGCTTATTAATGCTCAATCGTGTTTTGTGGCTTTGTATTGGTGCGATCATTTTCGGATTTACTTATTTTAAATTTCGTTTCGATCAATTTTCAAGCGAACTAAGATCTACTAAAAAACGACTAAAAATAACCGAAGTAAAAGAACGTATCGGAAAAATTATTTTAGTTCCTGTTTCACAGAATTTTTCTGCGAAAGCACAATTTTTACAATTGCTACAACAAATAAAACTCGAATTTTTATCCATCATCAAAAGTATTTATTTTATCGCCATTGTTTTTGCCGGAATGGTTTTTTTGTTTGTGAGCGGAGCGCAAGTCGGGAAAATATATGATACCAATACATTCCCGGTTACCGGAATGGTGCTCGAAATTTTAGCAGGTTCGTTTTACCTTTTTGTACTCATCATCATTATTTTTTATTCGGGCGAATTAGTGTGGAAAGAGCGCGAATTAAAAATTAGTCAAATTTACGATGCGCTTCCTATCAATGATCGTTCGCCATTTATCTCCAAACTTTTCGCATTAATTTTAGTGCAAGTAG
>JBDTAC010000035.1 GCA_039924845.1 Bacteroidia bacterium | reverse complement strand
AATTATTCATTGTCGCAGCGGAGCCCGCTCTGGATCGGTTGTACAGGCACTTGTATCTCAACACGGTTTTACCAATTTATACAATTTAAAAGGCGGGTTGTTGGCGTACGCGAAAGAAATTGATCCCACTTTAGCCATCTACTAATTGCATTCAAAAAAATATTTTTTCAAATGGAATTAATCAGTCATTTCTTGGATTTTATTTTGCACATCGACGTACATTTGAAATCCATTGTGATGAATTATCAAACGTGGACGTATCTTATTTTATTCGCTATTATTTTTTGCGAAACAGGATTAGTAGTAACGCCTTTTTTGCCGGGAGATTCTTTGCTTTTCGCTGCGGGATCGCTTGCTGGACTAGGTTTGATGGATTTAGCATTGTTGTTGCCGCTTTTTTTTCTGAGCGCATTTGCGGGCGATAACACCAATTATTTTATCGGTAATTTTATCGGACCAAAAGTGTTCGACAAAAATTATCGTTTTATCCGAAAAGAATATTTGGAAAAGACACACAATTTTTACGAAAAACACGGAGGCAAAACAATTATCATAGCGCGTTTTATTCCTATTATCCGCACGTTCGCGCCTTTTGTGGCAGGCGTTGGAAGCATGACGTACAAAAAATTTATTGGTTTCAGTATTATCGGAAATTTGCTGTGGATAAGTATTTTCACCGTTTCCGGATATTTACTTGGGTCCAACGCTTTTATCCAACAACATTTTTCGCTGGCAACGCTTGTTATTATTGCGATTTCTGTTGTTCCCATTATTTTTGGATTTTTGAAACACCGTTTTTCATCCGCCAAAAATTAATTTTTCACCGTTCAAAAAAATATTTTTTCGGATGCGAATTTATGGCTTGATTGGAAAATCCCTTTCTCACTCATTTTCAGAAAAATATTTTTCTGAAAAATTCCGAAAAGAAACTATTTCAGATGCTTCTTATCGATTATTTCCCTTGTCGGAGATTGAAAAAATCACTGACTTATTAACTGCTGAAAAAGATTTTTTAGGATTCAATGTAACCATCCCTTACAAAGAAAAAATAATTCCTTTTTTAGATGAAATAGAAGAAAGTGCACGCATTATCGGAGCCGTTAATACAGTAAAAATAGAATTCAAAAACGAAAAAAAATATTTGTGCGGCTATAATACGGATGCTTACGGATTTAAAGAATCCTTAAAACCGTTGTTGCGCAACAATCATTACAAAGCCTTGATTTTAGGAACGGGCGGAGCATCAAAAGCCGTAGAATTTGTGTTGAAAGAATTGGGCGTTGAATGTATTTTTGCATCGCGCCAAGCGGAAGAAATGAAAAAAATGTTTCCGAAAAAACATTTTCTTTCTTATTCCGAAATCAATAAAAATGTAATTGCAGCTTGCCAATTAATTATTAATACAACGCCATTGGGAGCGTTTCCAAATGTGGATTTATTTCCTTCAATTCCTTACGAATTTATTACTTCCGAACATTTGTTGTACGATTTGATTTACAATCCTGCTGAAACTTTTTTTCTGAAACGAGGAAAAGAGAAAAATGCGCTCACGCAAAACGGCTTAACAATGTTGCAAATTCAAGCGGAAAAAGCGTGGGAAATTTGGAATGAAAAAAAATAAAAAAAGGGGCAAGCTACTCATATCGCACCGCTCAACCGTTTGCCCTTGCTTCCTTCCGAACCTGGGGGAGTTGAACAGGAGCTGGTCGTATAAGACTTACCCCGCGCAAAAATAGAATTTTTTTTTCAGCAGCAATACTAAATTAATGCAATTCCTAAAAATAATTCGAAAAAATAATTTTAGGAAGCACAAAAAACACGTTTGAAAAATTATTTTTTCAAATGCAATTTATTCTCCTCATCATAAACCAACTCATCATTGTCTAAAAGCCATTGAATTACTTTAATGGTTTTATCATCGCGGTAATTTTTTATACTATGGATCAAATCGTTTAACAACATTTTTTTTTCTTGAAGTTCCTTTGTTAGCGCCTCTTTAATCGTATCAAATTCGAGCTCACTCAAATCCAATTTATTTCGTTCCAAACACACATCGCAAATTCCGCAACGGTAAGTTTCTGTTTCACCAAAATAAGCCAACAACACACGACTGCGGCATTTATGAATACTTGTAGCGTAATGCAACATCCACTCCATCCGCTTTTCTGCTTTTTCCTTTTGCTCCGATACGTGCGCTTTGGAAATTAATAAATCAGCAATTGGCAAACGCTCTTTCATGTATATCACTTGCGGCATCTCAGTTTGCGGCACGTAGGCAAGCAAATTCATTTTATCTAAAAAATGTAACAACTCGATTATTTTTTCTTTAGAAGTTTCTGCACGACTCGCCAATTCTTTTTCATTTATTTTCACGAAACCGTCGAATATGCCAGTATAAGAGCGAAGCAGGAGTTTTATAAAATTATCGTACCCAGAATTCGCAACTTGAAATTTATACAATTCTTCTTTATTCACATTTACATGGATGCGCGAAGGTTGATGCAAAGCTTCGGTGGCAGTGAGATATTCTTCCTTTTCCAATATTTTTAATGCGCTGTAAACGTGATACGCATTCAGTTCAAATCGATTGCAAAAATCAGAAATATCAAAATCAAAAGAAGCAAATTGTCCGCTACCCACCGCCAATTGAAAGTAATTACCAAGCGACTGATACACTTTATTTATGGTCTCGATACTCGGAAAATTATTGTTAATGGTACGTGCCAATTCGTAGCGATCGCTTTCAGAATACAACAAAATAGCATACGCCTTTTGTTCATCACGCCCTGCCCTGCCCGCTTCTTGAAAATACGATTCGATGCAATCCGGAACGTCGTAATGCACCACAAATCGTACATCGGGTTTATCAATTCCCATCCCAAAGGCGTTGGTACAAACAATGATACGTGTTTTATTTTTCTTCCAATTATCTTGTTTGGCGCTACGTTGCGTGTTATTTAATCCAGCATGATAAAAATCCGCATCCGATTTATATTGATTTAAAAAGCGCGCAATCTCTTCTGTTTTTTTTCGGTTACGAACGTAAATAATTCCGCTACCGCTGAGTTTGGAAATTATTTTTTTCAATCGCTCTAATTTGTTTTCGTCGTTGATGACAACGTAAGCAAGGTTCTTCCGCTCGAAACTTTTTTGAATGATATTCTCTTTCTTGAAAAAAAGTTTTTGCTGAATGTCGTTTGCTACTTGCGGCGTTGCAGTGGCAGTAAGTGCAAGCACAGGAACATTCGGAAGTAGTTCACGCAATTCTGCAATGTGCAAATAGGAAGGACGAAAATCATAACCCCATTGCGAAATACAATGTGCTTCATCTACAGCAATTAAATTGATTTTCATTTTTTGTAAACGCACACGCACAATCTCTGTCTGGAGGCGCTCTGGCGAGAGATACAAAAATTTAATTTTCCCATAAATACAATTATCCAAGGCAATATCAATTTCTCTTTTTTGCATCGCAGAAGTAATGGCTATGGCTGAAATATCTCTCTGCTGAAGGTTTTCCACTTGGTCTTGCATCAATGCGATAAGCGGCGAAACGACAATACATATTCCTTCTTTCAATAGCGCAGGCACTTGAAAACAAATGGATTTTCCACCGCCTGTTGGCAATAAAGCAAGCGTATCTTTTCCTTCCAACACAGCGGAAATAATATCTTCCTGTAAAGGACGAAATTGCGAATAGCCCCAGTATTTTAAGAGTATCTGATGGATGGAATCATTCATAATTTAAGGTGCTCTCAAAAATAATTTTCTAATGTACAAAAAATAATTACACGCTATTACTCACTAAAATGATAGCAGCAATACGCTTAACTCTTCCTATTTTTTTACATCGTACCTGAATGGGTAACAAAAAAGGAGGAATCAACTGTCCCTTTTTTGTCGTTAATCAAATAACTTATTCTTTTCTATTTCAAAAAAATATTTTTTGAAAAGCCGTTCCTAAGGATTCGATTAAATCAGAAGCGAGCATTGCTTCTTGACTGTGTTTATCAGCTGACAAATCACCTGCTAAACCGTGCAAATAAACACCCAAAACGGCTGCCTTTTTCGGCTCATAACCGTTAGCCAACAAAGCTGCAATAATTCCTGTAAGTGCATCTCCGTTTCCAGCTTTCGACATTCCCGGATTTCCAGTTGAATTAAAATACACTTCTTCATCTGGACAAGAAATCGCTGTGTTTGCGCCTTTTAAAACAACAAAAGCATTGTTTTTGATGGAAAATTCTTTTTGTAATAAATGACGTTCATAATCATCTTCGACTTTCCCAACCAAACGCTCAAACTCTTTGGGATGTGGCGTATAAATACTATTGGGCGGAACAAATGCCAGCCATGTTTTATTGTCTGATAAAATATTAATTGCATCTGCATCAATAACCATGGGTGTTTTGGTGTTTTGAATCAATAATTTCAATATATTTTGTGTTTGCTTTTCCATTCCAATTCCTGGACCAACTGCAATTGTAGTATATTTTTCGAGAGAATTAATTTCTGTAATAAATTCATCCGAACTGTCGCATTCCACCATAGCTTCGGGAATAGCAGTTTGCATAATTTCATATCCGCAGCGAGGAATATGAACCGTTACTAAACCCGCGCCCGAACGCAAACAAGCTTTAGCAGCAAGCACCGCAGCTCCCATTTTTCCGTAACTTCCCGAAAGCAAAAAAACATGTCCGAATATTCCTTTATGCGAAAATTTTTTACGCGGAATAAAATTGGGTTGAATAAAATTTCGAGTTACATAAAAATTAGATGTTTTTTGTTCCTCAATAAAATGTGGATTTAAACCAATATCCATCACAAAAAACTCACCAACAAATTGTCCTGAATTTGGAAATAAAAAAGAAAATTTAGGCGATTGAAAAGTCAATGTGTAATCAGCATTTACGATTGCGCTTTTTGTGAAATCTTGTTTTCCTTCTGATTTTAAACCCGAAGGAATATCAATAGAGATAACAGTTACGGGACTTTTATTTATTTTCCCGATAACATCTTTAGCAATTCCTTCCACATTCCTATTTAAGCCAATTCCGAAAATGGCATCTATAACAAAATCTTTTTTTGAAAAATTAATTTCGGAAACTTCAGAAATTTCTTGAAGTAAAATATTTTTTTCAGAAAGCCGCTTTTTATTGGCGATAAAATTCTCCGAAAATTTATCTGAATGCATGATAACAAAAACCTCTACAGAAAATTCTTTTTCAGAAAGTAAACGAGCAATCGCCAAACCGTCGCCACCATTATTGCCGCAACCGCAAATTATTTTTATAGAACTATTTTTTTCGAGATGTGCTATAATCCAATCTACACAAGCACTTGCGGCGCGCTCCATTAAATCTAGCGAAGAAATAGAATTATTCAAAACCGTAAATTCATCTGCTTCACGAAGCTGTTGATCCGAAAGAATTTTCATTTTTTATTGATTAATTGTTCGTGAATTTTTAACACTTGTGGCAGTAGCAATTCCTTTTCATCATTCACAATAAGGTAGTCGGACAAATTTATTTTTTTGTCGTCGCTCCATTGTTTTCCCATTCTTTGTTCTACCATTCCTCTCGTTACCTTATCACGCTGCATCACACGCTGTATGCGTAATTCCATAGGTGCTGTAACTGAAATTATTTTATCCAAACCTTTGTTGGCACCACTTTCAAACAAAATAGCAGCTTCTTTTATAACGTACGAAAAATTATTTTTTTGAGCTGTCCATTTTTCAAATTTTTTCACAACGGCGGGATGAATGATGGCATTTAATTGTTGCAATTTATCTACGTCTTTAAAAACAATTTCTGCTACCTTTTTTCGATCGATTATATTTTTACTGTCAAAAATTATTTTCCCGAAAGCCTTTTCTATAGCAGCAATTACAAGTATATCCGAGTATAATAAATCGCGCGCTTCTTTATCTGCATAAAAAATAGGAATACCGAGTTTCGAAAAAATTTCGCACACGGTTGATTTCCCGCTTCCAATGCCACCTGTAATGCCGACTTTTATCATTTATTTACGAATAATATATTCTACTTTTTCGGGATTTAATTGCAGCGATTTTATTTTTTCAGGCGATTTTTGTATTCTTATTTTCAATTTATCCGATCCTTCTTTTATGTCTTGATAATCAATTACAGCAGTAAATTCATCGGGTGTAATCGTTTGATAATCTGCGAAAGCAACTAAAAACCGCACATTTATTTTATCAGGAAAAATTTTCATGCTCACATTATTCGGCATATTTATTAGTTGAACAGGAATATCAAAAGAACCTTCCGTATACTTCGCAACCGGAATGCTGATCGAAACTTTTTTTGCTGATACCGTTATTTGTTGCATGGAACTGCTCAACAATAAAGGCACATCTACAATAATATTTTTATTGATATTTTTCAGCGAAAGTTTTTCAGTTTCTATTTGATGAATATCTTGTAATGCTGATTGTGTACCCGAAACAGTAATTTCAGAGGGGTTTATTTTTATGCTGTCTGACAATTGAAACTCACTTTGAAATTGCAAATCAGAATTTAATTTTACAGGAATTTGTTTGCTTACCATCGGACTAAAATCAAAAAAAATCGTGTCGGGAATTATTTTTATGATTTTAATTCCGGAACTCAATTGTGCCGATAATTTATCTATTTCTGAATTGGTAGCTAAATAATAAAAATCCGTTTTGGTGTACGATTTTATCTCGTTTACATCAATTGTTAAAGGGTCGGTTTCAGGGTTTATTTTATAGCCAAGAAGACTGAATCCACTGGTATAAATTTGTGCATCAATATTGTCCGCAAGCACATTCGAAAGCACTTTGTTGCTTGGTAAATTTACGTATCGCACAGGAAAACTAACCGTATCCGTGTATTTTTTTGAAAACACGATGATAAACCAAAAAAAAGTAGAAATTAAAACACAAACAATAAATGTAATTGCTCTTCTGCTCAGCTTAATATTGCTGAAGTTACGAAGGTTGTTTACAATATCAACAAAATTTATTTTCAATTTCAATTTTTTGAAAACCAATTCGAATATAAATTCGAAAAGCCATTTTGCAATGGCTTTTCGTTCAATCTATTTTTCTTTTTATTTCGACGAATCGCTGTTCAGCAAAGCCGTATTTTCCATCGCTACCGCTGATTGCTCAATGCGTAAACGATTTCCGCCTTCTACTTCAATCGTAAAAGTAGTTTCTTGTACTTCTATAATCTTACCATGGATGCCACCAATCGTAACAATTTTATCTCCTTTTTGAAGATTTGCTCTGAACGCCTTTTGGTCTTTTGCTTTTTTCGTTTGCGGACGTATCATAAAAAAATAAAATACAGCAACCAATAGTATCGGAAATACTAAACCCATTGCTCCTCCGCCTTGTCCGCCAGGAGATGTCATCAATAAAATATGCGTCATTTTCATCGTTTAATTTTGATTTTAATTATTGTTTATCACTTGGTACTAATATGTTTGCTGTAATCGTAATCACGGAAGTATTGGGTGTCGAATTGGTAACAATCGTAACTGTTTTTTCCACTTTACCAGATTTTCCTACGCTGTCAAAAACTACATTTACAACGCCATCTGCGCCTGCATGAACAGCTCCTTTCGGATATTCAGGAACGGTGCAACCGCAACTTCCAACGGCAGAAGAAATGACTAAATCTGAACTTCCTGTATTTCTAAATTTAAAAGCGTACGATACTTTTTCTCCTTGCGTGATGTTTCCAAAATCATGCGACGTTTCAGCAAGTACAAATGTGGCTCCGCTTTTATCATTTCCTTTTGTACCAGAAGGAATATTTACGATATCAGTGGAGATTCCATTGACTGTTTGCGATTTATTTTCAGTACTATTATTGCAAGAAAAAAGAATTGCATTTGCAAACAAAACAACGCTGTAAAAAAATATTTTTTTCATGATCTTAATTATAAATTGTTATCGCAAAAATAGTAAAATAGCCATTACAATTTTCTATTCCTCGAGTAAACCTCGTCCCACTTTTTTGATTTGATCGTTCGCTTTGAAATCGGCAACTAATTTGTCGAGTACGCCATTAATAAAAACTTTGCTTTTGGGCGTGCTGTACATTTTCGATAATTCGATGTATTCGTTGAGCGTTACTTTTACAGGAATACTTGGAAAATAAAGCACTTCGGCAACAGCCATCCGCATCAATAATAAATCCATAAAAGCCAAACGCTCCATATCCCAATTGCTGGTTTTGTCGGCAATTATTTTCGAATTTTCTTCGTCGTTCAAAATTGTTTTACGAAATAAATCTTTGATAAATTTCCGATCTTCCTCCGCATCTTTGTACAAAGTCATCAGCGAAAAATTTTTTTCTGAATCTTCTTCTAACGCTGCAATCGTTTTTGCCACTAAGTGATGCACCAAATAAATATCATCGCCCCAATGAATATTTTTTTCTTCAAAATGTTGAATTAAAATTTCATATTCCGCCACATACGTTTCGTACATTTCGACAATAAAATCTTGTTGCATTTTAAATGAAGCATCCGGAGCGGCAATATAGGCTTCGTATTCTTTGGAGTTTTTGATGTTCGTAAAGATTTTTTTTACGAGATCGTATTCATTTTGCCAATTTAATTTTTTAGCATCCGCATATTTTGCGATGAATTCATTATTCTGTAACAACAAAATAATTTTATTGTCTAAAAATTTCCGATTCGGATTCAAATCGTTTTCGGTAGGCAATCTTTTTTTCTTCGCTTCTTCCGAAACATTTTCGGCAATGTCTCTCACTTCTGGTAAAATCAGGAGTTGCAGCACGTACAAATCGTAAATTTTATCAATGTTGCGAAACAATTCCACTTCGGCTTTTGCCAAATCTTTACCTTCCGATTGAAAGAAGGCGTACAAAGCCTGCATTACTTTTATTCGTAAATACCTTCTGTTGAGCATACTGTGGAAGAACGATTGTTTAGAACGATGAAAAAATAATTTTTTAGAACGATAATTTTACCTTGCCAATATCTGCAATGCGTTTTTCCGCAATACGATTAGCAGCAACATAAGTAGGAATATTTTCTTTTTTAGAAATGTTGAAAATTTCGCGCGTGGTATTGTAAATATTTTCTGTTTGTGCCATCGCTCTTTCTCTTTTATAACCTGTCAATTCGGAATAAACATTTATTAATCCGCCAGCATTGATAACAAAATCAGGAGCATATAAAATACCTTTTTTCATCACCAATTCTCCGTGTACTTTTTCATCTGCCAATTGATTGTTTGCAGAACCTGCGATAATAGTGCATTTCAAACGCTCGATGGTATCGTTGTTTACCGTTGCACCCAAAGCGCAAGGAGCGTAAATATCCACATCTAAATCGTATAATTTATCTCCGGCAACTACTTCTGATCCGTATTTTTTAGCCACCGATTTCAAGCGTTCTTCGTTGATATCTGAAATAAAAACTTTTACGCCATCTTTCGCCAAATATTCCACTAAACTCTCGCCCACGTGACCAATTCCTTGCACCGAAACTTTTTTTCCTTTCAAACTATCACTGCCCCATAATTCTTTCGCAGATGCTTTCATTCCCATGTACACGCCGTAAGCGGTAACTGGCGATGGATCTCCGCTTCCACCCATAGATTCTGGCAATCCGGTAACATGATCCGTTTCGTTATGGATGTATTCCATATCGCGACTTGTCATTCCAACATCTTCGGCAGTAATATATTTTCCACCTAAACTGTCTACAAATTTACCCAATCTGCGAAGCAAGGCTTCTGTCTTATCTTTTGTTGAATCGCCTATTACAACTGCTTTTCCGCCACCTAAATTCAATCCCGCAGCAGCAGCTTTGTAAGTCATTCCGCGCGAAAGTCGCAACACATCGTGCAAAGCTTCCATTTCGGTAGCATATTTCCACATTCTGGTACCGCCTAAACTTGGGCCCAAAACAGTATTGTGAATCGCAATAATCGCTTTCAAGCCTGTTTCACTATCGTTACAAAATACGATTTGTTCGTGATTGTATTTCAACATCTGACTAATAACGGGATTTTCTGCCAAGGATGTGTTCTTCACATTTTTTACTTCCAACATATTTTTTTCGGTTTTAAAATTTATATGGATGATATGCCTACCTTTGCGGGCGTAATTTTAATTTCAGATTGCATTCTTTCTAAAAATAATTTCGCAAAATTAGATTAATTTTTGGAGCTAGCAAAATTATAAGTCCAACATTGTTTTATCTCGTTAAAAAAATATTTTTTTGAATTGAAATCATTAGCACATATCAACAAATACTTTTACAAATACCGCATTCGTTTGTCCTTGGGTATTTTCTTTATTATTCTTTCCAACTATTTTAAAGTTTACTCCACACCTTACGTAGGCGCAGCGATTAATTATGCTAAAACAATGGCGATGAATCCTTCAGCTTCTCCTGAAAAATTATTGTACTTCGGAGGCATTATTATTTTAATGGCTTTAATCAGTGGTATTTTCTTGTTTTTTATGCGCCAAACCATTATTGTGATGTCGCGTTTAATCGAATACGATTTAAAAAATGAAGTGTATGCGCATTATCAAAAATTAACTTCCGCCTTTTACAAACGCAACAATACCGGTGATTTAATGAATCGAATCAGTGAAGATGTCAGTCGCGTGCGAATGTATATCGGTCCTGCCATTATGTATGTTGTCAATACAATTATTACGTTTGCTTTAACCATTCACAAAATGTTAAGTGTAGATGTTACCTTGACTTTATATGTACTTGCTCCCTTGCCAATATTGGTTATTACCATTTATTACGTGAGTGAAGCCATCAATAAAAAAAGCACTTCGGTACAACAACAACTTTCAAAATTATCCACCATTGCACAAGAAAGTTTTTCTGGGATACGCGTTCTAAAAGCCTATCAGCGCGAAGGCTATTCCAAAAAACAATTTGAAGAAGAGAGTATTGTATATAAAGAAAAAAATATTTCATTGGTAAAAATAGATGCCAGCTTTCAGCCTTTTATGATTTTACTGATTGGCTTAAGCACCATTTTCACCATTTATATTGGCGGAAAAGAAGCCATTGCCGGAAAAATTACAATCGGAAACATTGCAGAATTTGTAATTTATGTCAATTTATTGACATGGCCTGTGGCGTCGCTCGGCTGGGTTACCTCTTTGATACAACGAGCTGCGGCATCGCAAACGCGTATCAATGAGTTTTTGCACACCATTCCTGAAATTAGTAATACGACAAAGAAACGCTCTTCCATACAAGGTTTTATCGAATTTAAAAACGTTCATTTTACTTATCCTGATTCAGGAATCACCGCTTTAAAAAATGTTTCTTTTCATACAGAACCAGGTAAATCACTTGCTATCATTGGCAGGACAGGTTCTGGAAAATCCAGTATCGCCAATTTAATTTGTAGAATGTACGACGTAAGTGAAGGCGATATTTTAATTGACCATCAATCCATTAAGCAAACTAATTTGTCTGATTTGCGCAATCAAATAGGTTATGTACCGCAAGAAGTTTTTCTTTTTTCAGATAGTATTTACAACAACATTGCTTTTTCTGTTACCCTTCCACAGCATTCTGATGCACAAAAAACTGCTGTTGAAGAAGCTGCCAAAAATGCCGTTATTTATTCCAATATTATTGAATTTCCACAGCAATTTGAAACGATGGTGGGCGAACGCGGCATCACACTTTCGGGCGGACAAAAACAACGTATTTCCATTGCCAGAGCTCTTTTAAAACAAGCCCCTATACTTATTTTTGACGATTGCCTTTCTGCCGTAGATACGGAAACAGAAGAAAAAATATTGAGGAATTTACAAGGTATCGCGAAAACGAAAACAACCCTCATTATCAGTCATCGTGTATCTTCTGTAAAAAATTCAGATTTAATTATTGTACTTGATAAAGGTGAAATTATTGAACGCGGCACTCATTTAGAATTACTCGATAAAAGAGGTGCTTATTACCAACTTCATCTCCAACAATTGCTGGAAGCAGAAAATGTTACTGTTTAAAAGACTGATTTATAAATGTGTAGATGTAACGATGTGCAGATGTATCAATGCTAATTGAAAATGATTTGAAAATGTGAAGTTGTAACGATGTACCTATTAAAAGTATGCTCCATCACACAGTGTACATGCTCCATCACAAGGTGTACATGCTCCATCACACGAGTAACATGCGCCATCAAACAAATGACATGTGTCATCACACAAGTAACATGTGCCATCAAACAAATGACATCTGCCATCACTCGAGTAACATCTGCCATCAAACAAATAACATCTGCCATCACTCGAGTAACATCTGCCATCAAACAAATAACAT
>JBDTAC010000034.1 GCA_039924845.1 Bacteroidia bacterium | reverse complement strand
GGTTTTAAATATATAAGTCTTTAAAATTTGTCAAATTACCAAGAAACCGTATCTTTGCAGTCCAATTTAACACGGTGGTTGTAGCTCAGCTGGTTAGAGCATCGGTTTGTGGTACCGAGGGTCGTGGGTTCGAGCCCCATCCTCCACCCTTCTTAAAAATCAAAACGGGCGAACAGTTAAACTGTTCGCCCGTTTTTTTGTTCCGAAAAATTATTTTTTCAACTGCTCTTCGAGCGCGTCAATCAGTAAGTTTTTGTGGTGTAAGTCTGATTTTAATTTCTCGATTTCTTCTTTCAATTGCTGAATTTCAGAACGAAATTTAGTTTCTTCTTTCGACCAAATATTGACATTGTAATACATTTCCGATTCGTCAGCTTTTTTAGAAGTTTCGCGAAAAAAACTATACAAAGGAATTCGTAATTCTTTCGAAATAAGTTCTAAAGTGCGGATTTCGAGTGTGCTATTTTCCAACGCAAAATCCAAATCTTTTTCTTGAATACCAAGGTATTTAGCAAGACTCGCGTAAGTTGCTTTTTTTTCATTTAAGATACTGACTATTTTTTCTTTCAAATTCATCTCAAAAAATTATTTTACGTTGCCTTTAAAAGAATTTTTATAATCTTCCCATTTGGTATTTTTGTAATTATTTCCAGCAAAATACATTAAAATAGGCTCTAAGGATTTCGCATCTAAATAGCCAGGAGCGCGACTCAATAAAGTAAAACGTTCATCCATATAAACGGTTGTCGGATACGACATTTTTCCGCCCAGCAAGGAATACGCCAATTGATGCACAGAACCGCGCGCGCCCGGATGCGGATTTACAAATGTGAGCGTATCAAAACGAACAGTATCCGTCATTTCTGCATCTAATTTTACAGGATAAAAATAAGTGTTTAAATCTCTGATAATCGTTGTATCCTCATAAGTAGTCGCTTCCATCCGTTTGCACCAAACACACCAGCTTGTCTGAACATCAATAAATATTTTTTTAGGATGTTCTTTATCTAATTTCGCGGCTTCTTCAAAAGTGTACCAATGAATTTTTTCGGGAGACGGCGTAGCTGTTTTCGTTACAAAGCTTTCGCTGACAAAGGCGATACAAGAAAGTAATACTGCACAAAAAAATATTTTTTTCATGAAACGTTTTATTGAAATCGAGTTTAAAGTTATGAAATTTTATGCAAAACAGTCATTTCCAGAGATTGAATCATTTCTCCTTCATCGTTTTTAAATTCGTACAACCAGGTAACGGCTGCAAAAGTATTGTCAGAGTTTGGTTTTATATGGATGATGGTAACGCTGCTGTGCACATTCATATCGGCATACACTGGTTTTAGAAATTTCCAATGATTGACTTCCAAACCTGCAATTACGGTATCTTTAAAGCGCGGAATCCATTGTGTGCGATGCACAAAATTAAAACTGTGAGGACCGCTGGCAATTAAGCGTTTGAAAAAACTTTTTTTCGCAGCTTCTTTATCAATATGAAAATCAAGTGGATCAAATGCTTTCGCGAAAGCAATAATTTCTGATTCGGTAAAAGAAGTAACTCCGAAATCAATTTTTTTCCCGACAACAAAATCTTTGAAAAAAAATTTTTCCATGTCTTTTTTTTAATGATGTTCTGAACTTCCTAATTCGGCTGAAATAACTGTTTCATCTTCAATTAAAAAGCTTTTTTCCTTAATGAATTTAGAAACAACGATGAATAAAACCGTAAACACCGACAAAACGACGAAGAAAAACCAATAAAATTTAGCATTTTCCATTCCGTTTGCATCTGCAAAACTCGATAGATAACCTGTTTTACTTACGCTCATGTTTACAAATGTATCGAAGATATCGCCCACAAAAACGGTCGCCAGAAAAAATGCCATAATCGTACTCTTCATTGATTTAGGTGCTTGTGTATACGCATATTCCAAACCAGTAATGGAAACTAAAATTTCGGAAGCTGTTACTAATACATACGCTAAAATTTGCCAAGAAATATTTGGTTTTCCGCCAGCATCAATTTTTGTTTGGATAAATGCAATTACTAAAAATGTAAAAGCCATTACCACCAAGCCTGCTCCTATCTTGCGAAGCGGCGTTACTTTAATTCCCATTTTTTCTACCGCAGGATAAATAACATAGGAAAATAAAGGAATGAATGCTAAAATTAAAATCGGGTTAATGGCTTGTATTTGCTCGGGCAACCAAGTGTATCCCATAAAATTTAAATTCATTTTGGTGGCTTGTAATACCCATTCTGATCCGTTTTGATCGTACAATGCCCAAAAAATAGGAAAGAATGCAAACACCGCCAAGGCGCTCCAAACAGCTTTCATGTTTTCAACCGATTCTCCCGAAAATTTAGTTTTCGCAGCATCTAACCAAGATTGACCTTTCTCTTTATTTTTTGTAGGATGGAAAAGTGCATAAAAATTAATCGCCATAAAATTGGCTGCTACAAATCCGGATGGTGGTACGTGTACATATTTTTTTCGTCCCAGCCAAAAAACAAACGTTGCCAACGCCATTAAAATTCCGGGAACTCCGAATGCTACCGAAGCTCCGAATTTTAACATTAATACAGGCGTAAGCAAGGTAGAAACAGTTGATCCAGCATTAATCGCAAAATAAAACCAGTTAAACATTTTCGAAATTAAATCCTGATTGGTATGATCGAATTGATCGCCCACATTCGCGGAAACGCAAGGTTTTATACCGCCAGCACCAATCGTAATAAAAAGCAAACCGAGCATAAAAGCGTTTAACTGCGTGTCGAAAGCCGCCAAAAATGCGTGTCCTACGCAATAAAGCAACGACAGCCAAAAAATAGTTTTGTATTTTCCCAAATACCAATCTGCCAAAATTCCGCCTAAAATAGACATCAAATACGTAATGCTAATAAACAAATGGGTTTTAGCATTCGATTGCGAATCGCTCATCAAAAATTGATGTACAAAAAATGTAGCGAGCAACGTTTTCATTCCATAGAAACTGAAACGCTCTGCTGCCTCGTTTCCTATAATGTACGGTATACTACGCGGGAATCTTGATTTTTTGGTAATCGCTTCTTCCATTATTTATTGGCTTTTGTGAGGGACGAAAGTAATTATTTTTTTAAATCTGAATTGCTTTTAAAATATTTCTGTAAAAATGAGTTTGAAAAATTATTTTTTTGAAGGTAATTTATTCGACTATTTCTACGCTCCAAGCTTCGGCTTTTTCAGCGAAAAGCGGTTTTGTTTTACTCCAAATATTTTTAAAAGTTTCAGAATTTCGATAATTTTCCAATGCTTCTGCAGATGCCCAAAAACTGTATGTAAAAAAAATATTTTTTGAAGCGTTTTCTTTCCACAATTCTAAATGCGAGCAACCTTCAAACGATTTTATTTTATTTTTCGAAGCGTTGAAAACACTCAAAAACTCATCTATCTTTTCAGGAATAAAAGTCATTTTTACAATTCGTTTAATCATCGAAGCGAATGGTTATTTGATCATTTTTTTTCAAGTTCAATAAATTACCCGCAGCACCTTGATTGATGGCGATTTCCAAGAATCCAGTGGAACCGAAAAAAGCCACTATTTCGCCTTCTTGCACATCGTTGTATTTTTCTGAAATAACACTAATATCCTCTACACTGGTGCCTTTGGTGGCAATTGAAAATTTTCTTCCTTGCCGCACATTTTCAAAAATTTCACGACTAATATTACACACCACATTTTTATAATGATCGATAAAAATAATAATTCCGCGAATACTATTTTTGTCGATGGAAGGTTTGAAAACACTGCGTTCTTTGAGTTTTTCGAGTGGTTTGGCAATTTCTTCGAGTGGTAAATCTTTCGCAATATGACAAGCTGCTTTCGCAAAAACATCGCGCATCGGAAATGCCAAAGAGCGTGCATCTGGCACCAAAATTAATTCCATTATTTTTTCAGGAATCGTATCAAAAATCAATGGAAATAAGCCATTATCAGCACCAATAAAAAAATGTCCGTCGAAAAAAAACAAACAATTTTTTGCGCCTTCTTCTGGAAAAGAGTTTACATCCACAATATGAATCGTGCCTTTCGGGAAATCCGAATACGTATTTTTCACAATAAAAGCGGCTTGCAGCATATCAAAAGGCTCTATGGCGTGTGTAATATCCACCACCGTAACATCTTGCAAACTACTATATATAGTGCCTTTCACAGATCCTGCGTAATAACCGTTGCCAGCGTCGGACGTTAATGTAAT
Source organism: Bacteroidia bacterium (assembly GCA_039924845.1). Taxonomy (NCBI): domain Bacteria; kingdom Pseudomonadati; phylum Bacteroidota; class Bacteroidia; species Bacteroidia bacterium. The sequence continues at coordinate 14,270 of JBDTAC010000034.1, read as the reverse complement.
GATTGACATTGTTTGTATTTTGTGTGCCGATTATTGGTAAAAATTTGGTTATTTTGTGAACATCAAAAGTAAAAAAAACATTCATAAAGCTAATAATATAAATTTTGAGCGAAAAATTAATTGTCATAGAAAGCATTCCGCCAATTGAGTTGTACGGCGTAAACGACAGCAAAATGGATTTAATCCGCAAGTATTTTCCAAAACTGAAAATTATTGCACGCGGTTACAGCATTAAGATAATTGGTGATGACGAGGAAATAAGTCGTTTTGAGAAAAAACTAAATTTATTGATTGAACATTTCGATAAATACGGAAATATTACTGAAAATAACATCGAACGTTTGATGTCAGAGAACGGAGATGAAAAGATGAAACAGCCCGAAGATACCAACGATGCACTCGTTTTCGGGAACAACGGTTTAATTGTAAAAGCACGAACGCTCAACCAACGAAAAATGGTGGAAAGTTGCGCGCACAACGACATGCTTTTCGCGATTGGACCAGCTGGAACAGGAAAAACCTATACAGCCGTTGCGCTTGCCGTACGTGCCTTGAAAAATAAAGAAGTTAAAAAAATTATTCTTACGCGCCCTGCCGTAGAAGCAGGCGAAAATTTGGGTTTTTTACCCGGAGATTTAAAAGAGAAATTAGATCCGTATTTGCAGCCTTTGTACGATGCTTTGCACGATATGATTCCGGCTGAAAAATTAACTTCTTATCTCGAAAGTCATATTATTCAAATTGCACCTTTGGCATTTATGCGCGGACGTACGCTGGACAATGCTTTCGTTATTTTAGACGAAGCACAAAACTCAACGGAAAGTCAGATGAAAATGTTTTTGACGCGTATGGGATCTTCTGCAAAATTTGTGATAACAGGCGATGTAACGCAAGTGGATTTACCAAAAAATCAACCGTCTGGATTGATTAATGCAATCAAAATATTGGAAAATGTAGAAGGAATTGATTTTGTTTTTCTCGATGAAAACGATGTGATTCGACACAAATTAGTTAAAAAAATAATTTTGCGTTACGAAGAAACTAAAAAATAAAAAACATTTTTTTCGTCTCCAAAAAAATAATTTTTCGAACGCTGTTTTTTCAATTAAAAATACAAAATTTATCTCGAAAATCCTTTTAATAAAATTCTTACTTTTGACATCTTAAAAAAAACAAATCAACATTATGAGCGAAACAAAAGAGAACAAAGAAATGGACAATAGCCATATTTTACTATTTCTCTATAAATGGCGTAAACCATTATTAATATTGACTGTTGTAACTATAATTGCTTCTTCTATTGTTACTTTTTTTATCAAACCGAGATATACTTCTACAGCTACACTTTTTCCGGCTTTAACGAACAACGCAGGAAAAGTTTTGTTGGATGGTAATACCAATCCAATTGAAGATGTGATGGCTTTTGGAAAAGAAGAAAATGCAGAACAATTGGTTCAAATTTTAGAATCTGATGCTGTTTTTAATAGTATTGCTGAGCGATTTCATTTAATGAATCATTATGGCATTAGCGAACAAGATGCTAAGAAAAATGCCATTCTTCGAGAATATTACGATACGTTTTTTACATTTAAGCGCACCGAATTTATGTCGGTAAAAATTGAAGTAAGCGACTGGGACAACCAGTTGGCAGCTCAAATGGCAAATGCTATTATAAGCATTTCGGATTCTATTCAAGCAAAAGTTGCGCATGCGCGCGCTGAAAAATCGCTCTCGATTGTGCAAAAATCTTACGAAAATTTAGAAGATAGCATCCAAACGAATAACGATTCTATAAATAGGCTGAGAGCAATGGGCATTATTGATATAGGATTTCAAATTAAGGAATTGACAAGAGGATACACCAGTGCTTTAATCGCCAATAATTCATCCGCAGCCAAACAAATAGAAGAACAAATAGATATTTTCAAAAAAAATGCAACCAGATTTGATCACTTACATAGCATTTTAGGCTATGAATACGGTCAGTTGGGAACTTTAGGTATTGAATACCAACAAGCCCAAGCAAATATAAAAAATACCTTGCCGATGTTTGTTTTGGACAAAGCCGTTCCAGCGGATAAAAAATCGTATCCTGTGCGTTGGATAATTGTAGTCGTTTCCACTTTATCCGTATTGTTGATGGCTTACGTAGTGATATTGGGAATGGAAAAATTTTCGGAAATAAAACCCGAATGATTTTTCTTGGTTGAAAAAATAATTTTTCGAAGAGCAAATTTTCCTTCCAAAAAAATCATAAAATAATTTGAACACGTTCACAAATAAACTTGCCAATCAACCAAAAACTTTTTGGTTGTACGCCGTATGCTTTGTGTTTATTGCCATTAACTGCTATTGCCTTGCCCACGAATTTTTCTATTTAATATTTCTTCCAGCAATCATTCTTGTTCTTTTACTCGCCTTGTTTTCGATGGAAACATTGATGCTAATGACTGTTTTCTTAACCCCTTTATCGGTTAATTTACGAGATGTTCTTACTGGAAGAGAAGGACTTTCATTGAGCTTACCGACCGAACCAATTTTATTCGGAATCATGATTATTTATATTTTCAAATCTATTCGAGAAATTAATCACACTAAAAAATTAATGCGTCATCCCATCACCATCGCCATTGTAATTCAATTGGTTTGGATGTTTATTACCTGTATTACCAGTACCATTCCGCTTGTTTCTTTTAAAGCATTTACAGCACGACTTTGGTTTGTAACTGCCTTTTATTTTATGGCAAACGAATTATTTAAGAAAAAAAGCAACATCAAAAAATTTTATTGGATGTATATTATATCTTTCCTCTTGGTTATTTTTTATACGATTTACAACCATGCTCATTATAATTTTTCGGAAGATGCCGCACATTGGGTTATGACTCCATTTTTCAATGACCATACAGCTTATGGAGCTTTATTGGCAATGTATTTTCCGGTCATCCTCGGATTTGTATTTAATAAAAAAGACACCAAAACCTTGCGCATCCTATCTTTCGGAGTGCTGGTTATTTTTTTAGTGGCAATTATTTTATCTTACACACGCGCTGCTTGGGTAGGTTTGGCAGGAGCTTTAGCCGTTTACATAGTTTTACTGTTGAAAATAAAATTTCGAAGTATCCTTATTCTACTTGGCTTTTTAACCTTGGGTGGAATTGTTTTTCAAACACAAATTGAAATGAAATTGGAACAAAACCATCAAGATTCATCTCGGGATTTTTCCAAACATTTAGAATCCATTTCCAATATTTCTTCGGATGCTTCTAATTTAGAACGCTTAAATCGTTGGAGTTGCGCCTTGCGTATGTTTGAAGAAAAACCAATTGTTGGTTGGGGTCCGGGCACCTACAGTTTTAAATACGCCCCTTTTCAATTGGCAAGTGATCGTACCATTATCAGCACCGACAATGGCGATCGAGGAAATGCTCACAGTGAATATTTTGGACCACTTTGTGAGTCTGGCGTGTTGGGATTTATCACTTTTGTTGTCATCGTTTTATCTTGTCTTTCAACCGGGTTTAGATTATTTTACACCGTAAAAGATAAAGAAACAAGACTGTTGGCATTGGTCGCTATCTTAGGTTTAGTAACCTATTTTGTACACGGCACAGTGAATGATTTTTTAGATACTGACAAAGCATCTATTCCTTTTTGGGGGTTTATAGCCGTTTTAACTGCCATTGATTTACATCATAACAAAAAATCAGAAAATCTGAACACCTTGCATACGCTTTAAAAAATTATTTTTTCGAAACGATTTTTGAGAAAAAAAATAGCTTATCAATTGCATGGAATTACTATGAAAAGCAATGAAAAAAGTATTAAAGAAGTGATTGACGAATTGTTGAAAAACTATCGTTTGGATACGAAATTGAATGAAATTAATTTAATTAATTCTTGGGAAATAATTGTGGGAAAAATGATTGCCAATCACACGCAAAAAATTTTTATCCATAATCAAATTTTATACGTAACACTTGATTCTGCTGCTTTACGAATGGAATTATCTTACCAAAAAGAACGCATTATTAAAATGCTGAACGAATCTGCCGGCACGGACGTTATCACAGAAATAATTTTCAGATAAAAAAAGGTCTTCGAAAAATTAATTTTTCGAAGACCTTTTTAAGAGGTTCTAAAAAATAATTTTTTAGAAGCGTTCCAACATCGAGAAGAAAAAATCACCTTCTATTTTTGCATTTTCATCACTGTCTGAACCGTGAACAGCATTGGCTGCAATGGATTTTGCGTATAAATTACGAATGGTTCCTTTTTCTGCTTTCGCAGGATCGGTAGCGCCAATTAAAGTTCTGAAATCAGCCACTGCATTATTTTTTTCTAAAATAGCAGCAACAATAGATCCGGAAGACATATATTCCACCAACTCGCCGTAAAAAGGGCGTTCTTTGTGCACTTCATAAAATGTTCCGGCAGTTTCTTTAGAAAGTCGCGTGTATTTCATCGCGATAATTTTAAAACCTGCTTCGTTAATTTTTGCTAAAATTCCGCCAATATAACCGTTCTCCACAGCATCGGGCTTTAACATCGTAAACGTTCTGTTTGTAGTTGCCATTTTTTTCTTTTTTTAAATTGAATCGGGCGCAAAAGTAAAAAATATATTTGAGCAAATGGGTTGTTTGCAAGAAAATCGAAAATAATCAAAGAGGTTTTTATCTTTGTGCCTTCTAAAAAAACGGATATGAAAAAAATATTTTTTAAAACACTTTTATTCAGCGCGATTGTATCGCTTGCTGCGGCTTGCCATTCGGCAGATAAAAACAATAATACGGATGGTTCTTTGGATGCGAAATCTTCGCAAACAACCGGTTCCAAATCGGGAAGAATTATGTACGTGAATGCCGATACGTTGTTGTCGCAATATCAATATGTATTGGATGTGAAAAAAGAGGCGGAAGGAAAACACGCTGAAATTCAATCGCAATACGATGCAAAAGCACAAAAATTACAAAGCGATTATCAAGCCTATCAACAAAAAGTGAGTCAAGGTTTGATTTCTCAGAACGATGCGAAAAAAACAGAAGCGGATATGATGTCGAGAAAACAAGAATTGGATGACATGCAAACCAAAATGAATATGATTATGGACAGCGTGCAGAAAAAAAATGCGGACATTCAGAAAAAAGTAGGCGATTTTTTAGCGCGTTTGCAAAAAGAAAAACATTACGATTATGTACTCACGTATACGTCTAACGGCGGAAGCGTTTTGTATGCGAACGATAGTTTGGATATCACGAAAATCGTTGTTGCTGGCTTGAATGCGGAGTATTCGCAAAACGCTTTAAAAAAATAATTTTTCATGAAAGATCATCCTCATAAAAAAAGTGTGCTCGAAAAAATAAATTTCGTAAAGGAATTTCACGAAGTATTTAAAATAGGAAGTAGAGAAATTCCTGCCGGCGTTATTGATGAAAAGGAATACACGCTTCGCCACCGACTTTTAGAAGAAGAAAATAACGAGTATTTAGAAGCGTGTAAAAATGGCGATTTAATTGAAATTGCCGATGCTTTGGGAGATCAATTGTACATTGTTTTCGGAACGATTTTAAAACACGGTTTGCAACATAAAATTGACGAAGTATTTGAAGAAATTCATCGCAGCAATATGTCGAAATTAGACGATAAAGGCGAACCTATTTTTAGAGAAGATGGAAAAATAATGAAGAGCACGAATTATTTTAAACCAGACATTAAAAAGGCTTTGGAAAAATAATTTTTCGAATCAAAAAATAACGCGGTAAATCAGCACCATCCCGCAAATAGCTAAAATAAGTCCAGAAATGCGGTTCACAAATAATAATACTTTGTGATTTAAAAACTTCTTGATTTTATTGGCAGAAAAGGATTTCAATAAATCAGTTGCAAATACGGTAATTAATGTTGCGCTGAAAAAAGTGAGAATTAAAGTACTCGAAAACTCATAGCGAGAACTGATTAAACCCATCCAACCAGCCCAAAATAGCCACACAAAAGGATTGAGGATATTCAGAAAAAAACCTTTTGTAATCAACAAAGGCACATTGATGGTTTTCATTTCGTCCATCTTTTTTTCTTCGGCAGTGTGTTTTTGAAAAATATTATACGTTCCGAAACAAATAAGAATAACACCGCCTACAATGCCTTCTACCGCTTTGTTTTTTGGATTACTAAAAAACTGAGAGGCACCTAAATAAGCTAAAGTTACACACAACAAATCGCTAATAAAAATACCAGCGGCAAGGGCGAAACCAGAACGGAAACCATTGCGAATACTGGTTTGTATTAATGCAAAAAAAGACGGACCAATCAATAAAGCGAGTGTTAACCCTAATAAAACGCCTCCAAAAAATGCTTGCAACATACTGTTTTTCGATTTCTTCTATGTAAGGTTCTCTCAAATATGTAGGACAAAGATAAAAATTATGTTATTGGAAAGATATAGGAATGCGCACGCTTATTTATTTTCACATAAAATATTTTTTTGTGAAAATAATTTTGTTAGCACTGAAGTACTCAATCACAAAGCACTTTCACCACCCAGCTTATTTAAGCAACGCATAAAAGCATCTCGAATGCCTTCATATTGCGATTCTCTGCCGTAATTACGATTTCTTTGAGATTCTTCAATGACCTCATTGGCATGATGAATTTGAACATTTAACCAACGGATAAGTTCTTGTAGTTTTTCCGAATTCATGGGCATAAGAATTAATTGGTAGGTGCTTGTACGCTTTTGGCAATACAAAAGTTTCATAAAACTTTTTGGATAGCACAAATAAAAAGCTCTTTGAAAAATAATTTTTCGAAGAGCTAAAAAAATAGATTTATTTAAAAGAGATAAAAAGCGAATGAAAACTTACTTTTTAAAATCAGTAACGGTATTATCGTAACATAAAAAGTACTTGCCTTTGGCTAAATCATCAATGGGTAAATCTTTAGTAAAGCCTTTTTTGACAACTGTTCCGTAATAATCATATACTTCGAAACACGTAGCATCCGAAAATTCAATTTCTTTATCTTTCAAACAAGTATAAGTTACCTTAGCGATGTCAGAAGTCATGTTAACGATGTCAGAATAACGAGGATCTCCACCAAAACCAACTTGTTTAATACGAAATCTATTTTCGCCTGAGTGTGGAGTGGCTTGAAATGCATAATCATGACTTCCAGCTGTACCAATGCCTTTTACTTCTCCGGCATATACCCATTTGTTCCAACGAAATTCTTCTACAATATATGGTAAAGAACCTGATTCATTAGTTGCAGTCCATTTTAAAAGACCAGAATTATCAATGGCAATAGTGCTTACTTTATAAGTTGATTGTGGATTAATTGCTTCTGGATTTAGCACCTTTGGACTACAGCCATCTTTGTGCATAATACGAATAACAACAGGTGTACCAGGTGTAATTTGAAATTGAGAAAAATCGATTTCGAACGCGCTGGAATTCACTTCATCCGCAGCAATTTGTCCGTTTATCGTAACCTGATAAGTACAAAATCCAACACCAGAAGCAGCGTAACCGTTTTGTACATATAAGTTTTTACTTTGATAATTACCTTCCAAAACCATCACGGCTGCTTGTGTAGCGGCGGAAATCAGGAAGAAAGAAACAAGTGCAAAAATTACTTTTTTCATAGTGTTACTATAATTTTCGACAAAGATATATAAAAAATAGACGGAACTACAAAAAAAGTAGTGTTTCTTTTTATACTCCCTTAAGAATGAATTTGTTTCAACGCTATTTTGTGCGTTTCCATTATTTCTAAAAATTCAAATTGGACACAGGCGAAACAATAAAAAGGGACTTACTCAATATGAGCAAATCCCTTTCAGCGGAGAGTTAGGGATTCGAACCCCAGGACCTGTTACAGTCAACAGTTTTCAAGACTGCCGCAATCGACCGCTCTGCCAACTCTCCGAGCGCAAAAGTATAATATTTTCTTATTCCTGCTAAAAAAATATTTTTTTTATGTTTAATCATTTATCTTTGTTCAGCGTCAGACGCGTATTAATAATGAGAAAAAGAAATTATTTTTGGATTGTTTTTTTATTTTTTACTTTAGCGGATGGCGCTGTTGCTGGCAATTTAACAGCTTTCCTACTCCACTCCACATTCTGTACACCACAAGGAAATCCGTATATCGAAACCTATTTATCGGTAGCCGGAAACAATGTTGTTTTTGTTAAAAATAGCAATGGGAAATACCAAGGTAAAATTGCCGTTGAACTTGTTTTTACGCAAGGCGATTCGGTAAAAGCATTTAAAAAATATAATTTATTGAGTCCGGAGATTAACGATAGTACTTCTCCAAAACCTGCTTTTATTGATCAACAACGCATTTCGCTACCCAACGGTAAATACGATTTTAAAATTTCCATCGCAGATGAAAATACAAAAAACAAACCCTTTTCTGTTCGCCAACCAATTACGATTGATTACCCTCCTCAAAAAATTATTTTTTCAGACATCGAAATGTTGGAAAGCGTTCATCCCACTATAACGCCTAATATTTTAAGTAAAAGTGGATATGATTTACTGCCTTATGTTTCTAATTTTTTTCCAGAAGACATGGATACACTTCGCTTTTACAGCGAAATTTACAATACACAAAAAGTATTGGGTGAACACCAACGTTACCTTGTAATGTATTATATTGAATCCAACGAAAACAATACACAATTAGCGGAATTTCATGCGTTCGAAAAAAAGGAAACCAGTGATGTCGGCATCGTTTTAAGCGAATTTCCAATAAAAAATTTATCTTCCGGAAATTACAATTTAGTGATGGAATTAAAAGATGTAACGGGCAAAACAATCACGCTCAAAAAAATATTTTTTCAACGTCAAAGTTCTTTACAAACATACAACCTAAAGGATGTTGCAGCAATAGACCTGAATGGATCTTTTGCCAGCCACATTACCAATATGGATACGTTGGTGGATAACCTTCGTTCCTTATGGCCCATTTCTACCTACGGAGAGCGCTCGTTCGCACAGGATCAAATCAAGTCAAAAAACATGAAATTGATGCAACAATTTTTTCTTAACTTTTGGATCAGCCGAAATGCAAAAAATCCAGAAACAGCTTGGGATGATTACAACAAACAAGTGCAAGCTGTAAACAAGGAATTTAATACTGGCTCCAGAAAAGGGTACGCAACAGATAGAGGTCGGGTTTATTTAGAATATGGCTCGCCAAATGTACGTGATATAGAAAACACAGAGCCGAATAGTTATCCCTATGAAATTTGGCAGTATAATAAATTAAAGGATCAAACCAATCGAAAATTTGTGTTCTATAACCCTTATTTGGCAGGTAACGAGTATGTTTTACTACACTCTGATGCCAGAGGAGAAACGTATGATGCCAACTGGGAATTGGATTTACACAACCGGGATAATCCTACGCATGATTTAGACCAAGAAACCACGCCGGATGAGTACGGTGGACACGCCTTAGATAATTTTAACACTCCGCATTGATAAAAGATGGTTCAAAAAATATTTTTTCAAACACCTGAATTCAGCTTCTGAAAAAAGGAAAAAACCATCGCTTTAAAAATGATCCCAAAAAGTATTGCTGTTGTTATTTTAAATTGGAACGGAAAAAAAATGCTCGAAACATTTTTGCCTTCTGTTGTTTCCAATAATGAAAAAAATGTGGAAATTATTGTAGCAGACAATGCTTCAACGGATGATTCGATTGCCTTTCTGAAAAATAATTTTTCAAACGTAAAAATTATTCAAAACGATGAGAATGGTGGATTTGCAAAAGGATACAACGATGCGTTGAAACACGTAAATTCGGATTATTACATTATTTTGAATTCGGATGTGGAAGTAACGCCCAATTGGATTCATCCTTTTTTAGACTTGATCGAAAAGTATCCAGAAACCGTTGCCATTCAGCCCAAAATTTTATCTTACATAAATAAAGATGAATTTGAATATGCTGGTGCAGCAGGTGGTTTTATTGATAAATACGGATATCCTTTTTGCAAAGGACGAATTTTTCAAACACTCGAAAAAGATGAAAATCAATACGACAAAGAAGAAGAAATTTTTTGGGCGAGTGGAGCGTGTTTATTTATAAAATCGGCTGTGTTCCACGAATTGGGCGGTTTCGACGAAGATTTTTTTGCGCACATGGAAGAAATAGATTTGTGTTGGCGCATTCGCAATGCTGGATATAAAATTATGTATTGTCCAAAATCCACTGTTTATCACCTTGGCGGAGGAACTTTGCACAAAAACAATCCGCAAAAAACATATCTCAACTTCAGGAATAATTTATTTATTCTTTTTAAAAATCATTCGAGTCGTTATTTCTTTCCGAAAATTATGATTCGTTTGAGTTTAGATGGAATTGCTGGATTAAAATTTTTATCGGACGGCGAATTTGTCCATTTTACAGCTGTTATAAAGGCTCATTTTCATTTTTATGGGAGTTTGAAAAAGCTTTTTTTTAAACGGAAAATAACCAAGATGAATACGAAAAAGTATGCTACGTCTGGAATTTACAAGCATTCCGTCGTTTATGCCTATTATGTAAAAGGGAAAAAGAAATTCGGTGAACTGAATTTTACAGATTGATACTTTGCGCTGCAATCCAGCCGCTGCTCCACGCATTCTGAAAATTAAAGCCGCCTGTAATCCCATCTACATCTATAATCTCACCTGCAAAAAAAAGATTGGGAACCACTTTACTTTGCATCGTTTTAAAATCTATTTCTTTTAAACGAATGCCGCCACAAGTTACAAACTCTTCTTTAAATGTTGTTTTCCCTTGCACGTTATACGTATCGGTTAATAATATTGCAATTAAAAGATTTAATTCTTTCTTCGGCAAATCTGCCCAACGTGTGCTTTCTGAAATGGTTGCTTTGTGGATAAAATATTCCCAAAGTCGTTTTGGTAAATCAAGTGGGAAATGTGTTAGCATCATTTTTGCTGAATTTTTTGAGCGAAAATCAGAGAGTTCCAATCGTAATTTTTCTTCGGAATAAAATGGAATCCAATTAATCATTGCGGTGAAACGATAATTCAAATCGCTTAATTGGCGGGCTCCCCAAGCCGATGCACGCAAGATGGCTGGACCGCTCATACCCCAATGTGTGATGAGCAAAGGACCTTCTGTTTCTATTTTTGTATGGAGAACGCGTACTTTTGCATGCGGCACGGAAACGCCCATCAGTTGTGTGATGGCATTGTTCGGAATATTAAATGTAAAAAGCGAAGGAACCGGATTTTCAATCGTGTGCCCTACTGCTCGAAGCCAATTATACGCTTCGCTTTTCGGATTGCCACCTGTCGCAATAATTAATTTATCGCAACTGAAACTACCGCCGCCTATAGCCTTTAAGAGAAATGAAGCATCTGTTTGCAGAATAATTTCTTCAATATCCACATTCATTTTTATTTTTACGGATGCTTTTTCTGCTTCTTGCATCAAGCAATTGACAATGGTTTCCGACTTATCTGTATCTGGAAACATTCTTCCGTCAGCTTCTGTTTTTAGTGTTACACCTCGTTTCTCAAACCAATGAATGGTATCGCTTGTGGTAAAACGACTGAAAACATTTCGTAACTCTTTTTCTCCTCGCGGATAATTTTTTACGAGCAAATTGTTTTCGAAACAGGCATGCGTTACATTGCATCTGCCGCCTCCGGAAACGCGCACTTTAGAAAGTAGTTTAGAGCTTTTTTCTAATAAAATGATTTCGTAATCTGGATGTATTTGTGCGCAATTAATGGCGGCAAAAAATCCCGCTGCACCTCCTCCTATAACGATTACTTTTTTTGATTGCAAAATTTATTTTTTCATGTTGAAAGAGAAGACTCCTTTATAGCGCCTAAAGGAATGTGTTTATGTCCAAGCATTCCATTTTTTATTCGGTAACGACGAGCTTTCTTATTATGCTATTCTTTTTATAAAAACGCTTAATTACTCCTTTGTTTATAATTGTTACAAATGTATTTATTTTTTAATTCTCTAAATACAAATAGATTCGATAATTGGCGCGTCATAATTGCTTGTACGTCTTTTCTAATTGACGATGGTGATGGCACAATGGATACGAAAGGCAAAGGAAAACAATACTAAAATTCTTTCGGACGAATGTTCACCTAAGTGAACTACAACTCACGTTGCTGCGGACGATACTTCAGGTCTGGAAATTGACTCTTCAACTCGTGGGGACGACACTTCGAGTCTGGAAATTGACTCTTCAACTCGTGGGGACGACTCTTTGGGTGCGGAACTTGACTCTTCAACTCGTGGGGACGACTCTTTGGGTCTGGAACTTGACTCTTCAACTCGTGGGGACGACTCTTCAACTCGTGGGGACGACTCTTCGAGTCTGGAAATTGACTCTTCAACTCGTGGGGACGACTCTTCGGGTCTGGAAATTGACTTTTCAACTCGTGGGGACGACTCTTCGGGTGCGGAACTTGACTCTTCAACTCGTGGGGACGATACTTTGGGTCTGGAAACTGTCTCTTCAACTACCGCGGACGATACTTCGGTTCTGGAAACGGTTCTGTTCATTAAAATGTGTCAGGTCATTTGGGTCTGTTCACCTCCTCCGCCTGCCTGTGGCAGACATCCCCTCAAGTGGGTGACAAAAACAAAACCATTTATCTCCTTCATGAAGAGAGGATAAAAGAACAAAACCAATTTATCTCCCGCTGGAGGGAGCAGGTGGAGAAAAAAAATATAGAATGATAAAGCATCCTCTTTTCATCGCTACATCTTCACATTTTCAAATATACACTTCGGTAAATCTGCACATCAATATCGTTTTACATACTAAACATCCTTTTTCTTCGTTCGAGATTAGAATATAATTAGAAAGGGAGTAGTTCTCTGCCCATGTAAATGAGAATTGTATTTAAATAATAGGAGGAACGAAAGATGAACAAGACACAGGAAAATAAACTTTCGATGTACTATGCAGTACAGGAAGTTTGCCATGCACATCAAACAGTATGGGGAAATTTAGCAGCATTTACGAATACATTTACTGCTTTTGAAACAAATGTAACAGGTATAGAAGGCTTGTTGCAGGTTCAGAAAACAAGTATCAAAGGAATTACTGCTGATAAAGAGGCAGCAAAAACCGAGATGATGAACCAAGGATTAAAAATGGCGCATGCCTTGTACGCTTTTGCAAGTAATACGAATAATTTAATTTTGAAAGGCAAAATGGAATTTAGCAGAGGTAAATTACAAAGAGTGCGCGATTCCATTATCTTGCAACATTGCCGAACCATCAAGGACGAAGCGCAAGCAAATATAGCTTCACTCACAGATTACGGCATCACCGCAGCAGTACTTACCGACTTTCAAACAAAAATAGTGAAGTCGGCTTTGGTAATTGCATCACCGCGCAGTGCCATTGTGGAGCGTAAGGGAGCAGGAAACGAATTGAACAAATTGATGCACTCCAACGATGTACTTTTAAAAGATCAATTGGATAAATTGGCAGAAAGTTTTAGAACAGCAAATGCTGAATTCTACCAATTGTACCAAGACGCACGTGCGATTGTAGACTTGGGCATCCGGCACAAAACACCTGCAAGTGTGATAGTACCGCCTGCACCAATGCAATAATGAAGTGAATGATTAACCAATAATTAAAACGCCCCGAATTCGGGGCGTTTTAATTATATATCTTATACGAATTAGCGCGAATAAAAAAACCTCATCCCCTGCCCTTCTCCGAAGGAGAAGAGAGTAATTGATAATGGAGGAGAATTTAAAGATTTGAAAATGTACCGATGTGCATTAGGGGTAGTACTGGGTAGCGCCAATGAAAATAGTTCAATAATATTAGATGATAACAATTTTTGTGGAAACTGACACTTCTTATTCAAAATGGCACATAATTACCTTTTGATTGCTGTGTTCTGAAAATGTACAATTAAGAAAAAAAATTTCATTTAAACATTTTATGAATATAATTATCTTTTTTAATATTAATATTACGCATATCATTTTCAGCTTATCTATTTAGATAACAAGAAATTAAAAAAAATATTTTACTTTTTCTTGAAATTAATTATATTCGCCAATAAGTATGTTATGGGCTATGTTGCCAAAAAAAACTAAACAGAAATGAATCAGAAACTTACAATAATTTTCAGTTCAATAGTAATCTTAATTATTGCGCTTTATTTTGGTTTGCCTTTTGAGTTTTTTAATATTAATTTAGACAGAATTGCAAATATCATAGCTATTCTTATTGTTCTATTTGTATTTTACAA
>JBDTAC010000033.1 GCA_039924845.1 Bacteroidia bacterium | reverse complement strand
CACTACCAACCCTACCACCTTACCTTATTTAAATACCAATTTTAAATCTAAAACATCATCATACCAACTATTTCGATTTTCAGAAATTGAAATTATCGTAATAATTGCTCCAACAAAGGTTATCAGGGTAATGGTCTTTAAAACACCCCTTAGCAACATTGTTTTCTTTAATGGATTCACATTGTATCTTGTTGTAATTTTTAAATTATAAAGCCATTTGCCTGGCGAAGCAAAAAACAAACAATTAAAAAAGCTATCAAAAGCAATAATGCAGAATAAAGGACTTAATACGCCCACTATAAAAATGGCATTAGAACTTTTTAAAAACGAATCTATAAAATCAGAAAGATAGAAAGACAGTGTGATTCCAATCACAATAACCAAAAACAAATCAATAATATCGGCAAAAATTCTTTCTTTTTTCATAATTTGTTTTTGCGCAAAATATTTAATAAATCATTATTGGAAACATCCCTATTGTATAGAGAATACATCCCAATAATATATACTTTGTCTCTAAAACATTTAACTAAAAAATCCATATCTGTGTAACTGCGCGTACTTATGTAGGCATCGTAATATGTATGAGGCGTAGAAATAATGTAAATAAGACTGGCTTTTAAATGGTAATATTGATAATCAACAGAATTATGCAAACAATTAATTTTTTTACATTCATTAAATCTTATAGCAAGCTTAACATCACTACTCAAAAAAGCTTTTGAATAAATTCTATCAAATAAACTATCTTCTAAAGGACAGTTTGAATACAATACTAATTGTTCAGAATTATACTTCTGTTGAATAGTATCAACATCTTGCGATAAACAGGCATTCTGGTATTGATGAATTACCCACAGAAATAAGCCATATTTTTTGTAACGAAAAAAACAAAAGGAGTCATTAAGATTATCGGTACGTAAGGATGAAATTATTATTTGATTTGAAACTGAATCATTAAAAAAAGGCATAATTTGCGGAGCACTTCTTGGATAACAATCTGTTTCTTTATAAGCAAAATTATGAGCAAGTATAATTCCTAACACGATACAACCAATAGAAATAGCCACAATGCTAAGTAAAATGTATCTTATTATTTTTTTCATTATTCCGCAGATACTGTGTTCAAAATATAAGTTTCCCAAGAGGGTTCTCGTAGGCGCGAAGCTGAAGCATTGGTTTTGTGTGTTGTGCTTCGTGACTGATTAAACTTGTAAGCTGCGTTCTGCTCCTTTTGCATTGCTGAAAAATTATTTTTTTGAAGCCTAAAAATGTAAGTGCAAATTGGAACACTACCCTACTACCTTTACTTACTACCTTTTATCCATTGCCAATAGCTGCCAATAACCATTCCAACGGAAATCAAAAAAATATACGCAATGATTGGAGGGATAGAAATATGGGCAATATCAATCAAGCTAAGTGTCGAGAAGATTGCAACCATAAATTCAATACTTAAAGCTAAAGGCGAGTTTTTACGTATGCTGATTTCATTTTTTTTAACTGCAAAAAAAACAGCTATTTTTTTTTCGAAGAAATGTACTATAATGAACGCTAAAATAATTATAAATCCTATTAAGCCTAAGAGCTTCCAACCAAAAAAAATTAACATTGGGGTTTCCTCAAAAATTAAAGCAACAATAAATGTAAAAAAAATTACTGATACAAGTATTTTTAAATTTCTCATGTTTTTTCCGATTTACAATTGTGTATTTTTTAATTAGTTCCACTGGAGGCAGATGTTTTCTTATCACTTGCGCTTGGTGTGTTATAAGAATTGGAATCATACGCACTGCCTGATCCTGAAAAAACAGAACCAGTATCACTTGTACTGCTATTTGTGTTTGTGGTAGATTGTGGTGGTGTACTATATTCCTGATTTGCATTGTATTTAGCTGGTTGAAGTCCATCTTCAGAACTTGGTTGTCCTGGACCCTTTCCGTCTTTCCCATTTTTATGCTTATTAAATTTAGTCTTGGATTTTAATTTAGGTGACTTCATAATACGTGTGATTGCAGATTCTGATGAAAACGAATTACGCCATAACCCTGATGCCATTGCCTTCCAGAAGCCAATCTCTCTATCCTTTCCCAAGTAGCCAAGAAAAACCGCATAACCAACTATAACACAAATAATAATTACTTCCATTAATAATACTATGTTTATTCAAATTTAGTAAAGTGCTCATTTATGCTTGGCATATAACGGTTCGCGAGCTTTGCGAAGAGTCTTGCTTTTTGCAAAACTCGCAGATGTACGAAGTCCCGTAGGGCTTTGGACATTCGCAAAGCTCGCGAACCGATGTAACAAAAGCCCACAGGGATTTCGTTACATCTTATTTATTGGCGAATATAATTAATTTTCAATTAATTTATCATCTGCAAATTGAGGTATATCCCTAATACTCTAAAAAAAGAAGAGCTTCCTTTTTGAATATCCCTCCCTAATTTATTATAAAGCACGATTATTATTTGATGGCGCATGTTACTGGTGTGATGGCAGATGTTATTTGTTTGATGGCGCATGTACACTGTGTGATGGAGCATGTCATTTGTTTGATGGCACATGTTACTCGTGTGATGGCAGATGTCATTTGTTTGATGGCAGATGTTACTCGTTTGATGGCAGATGTTATTTGTTTGATGGCAGATGTTACTCGAGTGAT
>JBDTAC010000032.1 GCA_039924845.1 Bacteroidia bacterium | reverse complement strand
TAAAGAAAACTGTCGGTTCTAATATCGTTACCGGATTCGGACTCATATTAAAGTTGGCAGTAGGATGTGGATAAACCGTTATTAAATTACCTATCGTTGTACTATTACTGCATCCTAAACTATCTTTTACCGCTAAGCTTACACTAAACTGACCCGCTGTTTGATAACAATAGCTTGCACTTCCCACTGTTGTTGCCGAATTGCCATCGCCAAACTCCCAGGTAGCGGATGCACTTGGAGGTGTGCTTAAATTGGTAAAGGTTACACAAAGTGGATAACAACCGCTGGTCGTATCTGCCGAAAAGCTCGCTGTTGGCAATGGATTAACCTTTACTGTTACCGTACTCGAATCCGAAGGTGTACCGCAGTTGTCTGTTACTGTTACCGTATATATAGTAGTAGTGATTGGAGTTAGACTTATTGTGCTGCCTGAAAAAGCTCCCGGCTGCCATACATAATTGTAGTTTCCGTTTCCACCTGTTGCGATAGCGTTCAAGGTAGCATGTCCTCCAATACACAAAGAGGTGTCGCTTTTCGCAATAACATTCAGCGGAGGATTAAGACTTACCGTTACCGTTTGTGGTGTGGATTTACATCCATTAGCATCGTTGGCTATCACCGTATAAGTAATTGGGGTACTTGTAGGACTCACCGTATAATTTTGTCCGTTATAGATTGCATTCCAACTATACGTATAAGCAGGTGTTCCACCTGATGCAGTTGAACTAATTGTTGTGCTTTGTCCGATACATATAGTTGTGGCGGCTGAAGGTGTTACTGTTATCTGTGTTGGTTGTGTAATGGTAACACTTGCAGTACTGCTACAACCTGCTGCATCGTTGGCGGTTAAAGTATAGGTGCCTGCACACAAGGATATAGCTTCCGCTGTAGTTTGAACAGGTACTGTATTCCAAGAATAGGTATAAGGAGCTGTTCCTCCCGTTGTCAAGCCAGTTGCTGTGCCATCGCATAATCTATTACACGAATCATTGCTTGAGGTAGGAATACTTACATTAAGAGCTGTCGGCTCCGTTATTATGACACAAGTATCTATACTACATCCATTGGCATCGGATACTTTTATACAATAATTTCCTGCACAAAGATTATTCGCATTAGCTGTAGTATTACCACCTGGTGTCCATAAATAAGTATATGGTAAAGTACCTCCTGATGGAATTACTACTGCATAGCCATTGCAACTTCCATTACAAGTAGCCGGAAAACCAGCAGCCGTTGCTTTTAAAACATCAACTGTAACTGTAACTGTTGCGCTTCCACTACAAGTACTACTAGTACCTGTTACGGTATAGGTTGTAGTAGTAAGTGGTGTTACAGTAATTGGATTTGTAGTGGAACCTGTACTCCAGGAATAAGTAGTACCTCCACTTGCACTTAAACTTATTGAGCTACCAGAACAAATACTTGGTGAACTTGCTGTTATAGACAGAGTTGAACCTACTGTAACTGTTGCTACTGCTGAACCTGTACAACCATTCGCATCTGTTCCTGTTACGGTATAACTCGTTGTTGAGGCAGGACTTACTGTTATCGGATTAGTTGTTGCGCCTGTACTCCAACTATATGTCGTACCTGCTGGTCCTACGCCCGTTAAAGTTGCACCTGTACCTGCACATATTGTTGCTGAATTTACGGTTATTGTTGGCAATACATTGACCGTAACTGTTGCAATGGCTGTACCCGTACAACCTGTCGTTGTTCCTGTTAATGTGTAAGTAGTGGTTGTTGCTGGTATTACCGTAATTGGATTTGTTATTGATCCTGTACTCCACGAATAAGCTGTTGCTCCATTTCCCGTGAGGGTAGCATTAGTGCCTGCGCATATCGCAGTTGAATTAACCGTAACAACCGGATTCGGATTAACTGTTATGGTGGCACTGTCTCTACTAATTAATCCGCAATTATTTGTTATTGAAACCGTATAACTCGTTGTGGTGGCTGGTGTTGCAGTAACAGATGCGGTTGTTGTAGAACTTAAACCAGCAGCGGGTGACCAAGAGTACGAAACTCCACCTGAAACAGTTAATGGTACTGAGTTGCCTGAGCATATCAAGGTATCTCGAAGATTGTTAGTTAGATAAGAATGTGTGATGCAAATCTCTTGTAGATTTGAGGCTCCGCCCGTTCCTGCAGTAAATCCCCAATAAACGTTTGGATTTCCACCAAAAACAGTACTTACGATATCACCTGTGTAGGATAAACGAAAAACACAATCACAATACTCTGATAATTTTTTTGTTATGGGATCCCATATAATTTCAATACTGTGCCAAGCTCCATCTGGTAAATCTGGATTAGTAGAGCTAAGTTGAACTGGACCTGCCAGATTATTACCCGAACCATCTGTGTGATTTACATCTCCATTTTTTTCAATTGCAGTATGACAAAAAGCAGGATCCCAACCATTTTCATACGTGTCAAATTCTACACCAACAGAAGGTGTTATACCTCCAAATCCCATTCCTCCTCCAGCACTACCGGCATTGGTACTTTGTTGTTGAAAAACGAAACAGACTCCGTCTGCACCACTACCTCCATAATAATCTTTCGTACCAAGAAAAACCTGAAATTGAATGTCAAACCGATTGGCTAAACTAATTTGCGTAGCATACCAAATTTCTCCGGCTTGTGCGCCTAAATCGGGGGTTAATTGATATGTTGTAGTTGCGGAAGAACATTGAGGCGTAATAATTGTAGCACTTCCATTTAGAATGAATTGCGCCTCCATCTTATTGGGCAGAAAAAAAATTAATGTGAGGAAACAAACGTAAATTATTTTTACGGATAATTTACTTTTTTTTCGCGATAGCATTTTCCAAAGATAATAAAAAAGAAAGAACAACCTAAAAAGCGCCTCGAAAAATTAATTTTCCGAGACGCTTTTTTTGAAGCCTTAAAAATGGAGAGTTATTTTGCCAATTTCTTTTGCAAATTAGTATCTAAAGCCGTTAAAAATTCTTCAGTATACAAATAATGTTCTCCGTGATTTACTTTATTTCCGTGAATACAAACGGCTAAATCTTTTGTCATTTTTCCGCTTTCAACAGTCTCCACACAAACTTCTTCTAAGGCTTTGCAGAAGTTTACGAGTTCCACATTTTTATCCAACATTCCTCTAAATTCCAATCCTCTTGTCCAAGCAAAAATAGAAGCAATTGGATTCGTAGAAGTTGGTTTTCCTGCTTCGTGATCTCTGAAATGGCGTGTAACAGTGCCGTGTGCCGCTTCTGCCTCCATTGTTTTTCCATCGGGAGTTACTAATACAGAAGTCATTAAACCCAATGAGCCAAAGCCTTGCGCCACTGTATCGCTTTGCACATCACCATCATAGTTTTTACAAGCCCACACAAAATTTCCATTCCATTTTAAAGCGCTTGCTACCATATCATCAATCAAACGATGCTCGTAAGTAATGCCGGCAGCTTGGTATTTTGCTTTGTAATCTTGCTGATAAATTTCTTCGAAAATATCTTTAAAACGTCCATCGTATTTTTTTAAAATGGTATTTTTTGTAGATAAATAAAGTGGCCATTTTTTCTGTAAAGCCATGTTGAAGCACGAATGCGCAAATCCTCTGATAGATTCATCCGTGTTGTACATCGCAAGTGCAACGCCATCACCTTTAAAATTATAAACTTCAAACGATTGTTGAGCATCACCATTTTCGGGCGTAAACGTAATGGTTAATTTTCCTTTTCCTTTGGTAACGAAATCCGTTGCGCGGTATTGATCACCAAAAGCATGACGACCGATACAAATAGGAGCCGTCCAGTTTGGAACTAAACGTGGTACATTTTTACACACAATCGGTTCACGAAAAACAGTTCCATCCAAAATATTACGAATAGTTCCGTTTGGCGATTTCCACATTTGTTTCAACTTAAATTCCGTAACGCGCGCTTCGTCAGGTGTGATAGTTGCACATTTAATTCCAACATTGTATTTTTTTATTGCTTCCGCAGAATCAATCGTAACTTGATCGTTTGTAGCATCGCGGTGTTCCACTCCTAAGTCGAAATATTTAATATCTAAATCCAAATAAGGAAGAATCAATTTGTCTTTTATAAACTTCCAAATAACGCGCGTCATTTCATCGCCATCTAATTCTACAACAGGATTTGCTACTTTAATTTTTGCCATATTTTTTTGTTTTTTAGGTTGTTATTATATTTTATTTGAAAAAAATCCCTCTCTTTCGGAGAAGGATTTAATTGCTTGAAAAAATTATTTTTTCAATACTTGCTGAACTAAATCTGCTGCTTCTTGCAACAAAATTGCCGAATAAACTTTTAGTCCCGAATCATCAATTATTTTTTTCGCTTCCACCGCATTTGTTCCTTGCAAACGAACAATAATAGGCACTCTAATAGTTCCCATATTTTTGTAAGCATCTACAATTCCTTGCGCCACGCGATCACAACGAACAATTCCTCCAAAAATATTTACTAAAATAGCTTCTACTTTTGGCTCTTTCAAAATAATCCGAAATGCTTGTTCCACTCGCGCTGCATCTGCTGTTCCTCCAACGTCCAAGAAGTTTGCTGGATTTCCGCCTGCCAATTTAATAATGTCCATTGTTGCCATTGCTAAACCTGCGCCATTTACCATGCAGCCTACGTTTCCGTCTAATTGCACATAATTCAAATTGTGATTTCCAGCATCTACTTCTGTCGGATCTTCTTCCGTTAAATCGCGCAAAGCGAGATAATCAGGATGACGATACAGCGCGTTGTTATCCAATGTTACTTTGGCATCAACGGCTAAGATTTTATCGTCCGAAGTTTTTAAAACTGGATTTATTTCAAACATGGACGAATCCGTTCCATCATACGCTTTGTAAAGATTGGCAATAAATTTCGTCATTTCTTTAAACGCATTTCCGCTCAAGCCCAAGTTGAAAGCAATTTTGCGACATTGAAAATCGCGCAATCCCACTTTCGGATCTATTTCTTCTTTGTGAATAAGTTCAGGCGTTTTTGCTGCCACTTCTTCCACATCCATTCCGCCTTCGGTAGAGTACATAATTACGTTTCTTCCGCTTTGGCGATTTAATAAAACGCCCATATAAAATTCGGCTGTTTTGCTTTCACCAGGATAATAAACATCCTGTGCTATCAATACTTTCCCGACTTTTTTTCCTTGCGGACCAGTTTGGCGCGAAACCAAATTCATTCCGATAATTTCACTTGCTATTTTTTTTACTTCGTCCAAGTTTTTGGCTAATTTAACGCCACCCGCTTTTCCTCTGCCGCCCGCATGAATTTGTGCTTTTACCACCCACCAACTTGTGCCAGTTTGCTTTTGCAATTCTTTCGCAGCCTCCACTGCTTTTTCAGGAGTGTCAGCTACGATGCCTTCTTGCACGCGCACGCCATATTTTTTTAAAATGTCTTTTCCTTGATATTCGTGTAAATTCATCGCTATTTAGTTTTAATGAAATATTTTTTTTAATGCTCCCAAAAATACTTTTTTGGATTGGATTTGAAGTCTTTTTTCTGAAAAAAAATTTTTGAACCACACATTTTCGAGAAGAAAAAAAGCTCTTCGAAAAAATAATTTTTCAAAACGCTTTTTACGAAAAAATTATTTCATGTATTGTTGTAAATCTTTCGCAAGCGAAGAATCTAACTGAATTGCTTTATTACAAGCTATTTTTGCGCCATCAAAATCTTTTAAATTGTATTTTGCTACTCCAAGATTAGCAAACGCAGCTACATCAGTAGAATCTAAATGAGTAGCCTTTTCAAAGTCTGGAACAGAAGCAACTGCGTTACCAGAATTAAATTTTACCATTCCTCGATAGAGAAAAGAAACTGCAGAATTTGAATCTAATTCAATTGCCTTGTTACAATCTTGCAGCGCGTGTTTATAATCCTTTAACTTGTCTTCTGCAATGCCCCGATTGTAGTATGCAATTGAAAAAGTTGAATCCAATTCAATAGCTTTGTTCAAGTCCTTTATTCCCTTCTCATATTCTTGTAGGTTAATTTCCATAAATCCTCGATTGGCATAAGCTTCTGTAAACCTTATATCCAATGCAATGGCTTTGTTATAATCCTTTATTGCTTTTTGGCAACTGTCCATATCACTTTCTGCCAATCCTCGATTATTATAAGCTCCTGCAATAGTTGGATTGAGTACAATCGCATTGTTACAGTCTTGTATAGCTTTTGTATAATCCTTTAAGCTAATTTCTGCTAACCCTCTATTGGAGTAGGCTGAGGATAGATTCGTGTTCAATACAATTGCTTTGTTGCAGTCTATTATTGCTGCTTGATAATTCTCCATGTCAATTTCTGTTTTTCCGCGATTGTTGTATGCAATGGCATAATTCGGATTAAATTCAAGGGCTTTGTTATAATCATTTATTGCCTCTTTATAATGTTTCAGAGAATCAGCTACATTTCCTTTTTGTAGAAAATCTAAAGCATAAGTTCCATTGTTTGTACATGCTGAAAACGTTGCAGTTATTAGGAAAGCGAAAAATATTTTTTCAAAACTAATTTTTTTAAGATTCATTTTTATGATTTTAAAATGTTTTTTTGTCGTTCGAAAAAATAATTTTTCCGAAACGTTTTTTTGCAAAATTATTTTATTTCAAACGATAATATTTTTTCATTTTCGAGATACGCATCCAATACATCGCCAATTTTTACAGCGCCCACACCTTCTGGAGTTCCAGTAAAAATAAGGTCTCCCGTTTTTAATGTTACAAATTTAGAGACGTACGCAACGATGGTATCGAACGAGAAAATTAAATTTTCAGAATTTCCTTTTTGAACTATTTTATTATTTATTTCGAGGTGAAAAATTATTTTTTCAGGAGCATTTAATTTTGCAATCGGAATAAATTCGCTGACAGGTGCTGAGCCATCAAAGGCTTTTGCTTTTTCCCAAGGCAAACCTTTTTCTTTGCAAACTTTTTGTAAATCGCGTGCCGTAAAATCAATACCAATGCCGATGGAATCGTAATATTTATGTGCAAATTTTTCGTCAATATTTTTTCCGTTTTTAGAAATTTTTAAAACCAATTCCACTTCGTGATGAATTTCTTTGGAGAAATCTGGAAAATAAAAAGGTTGATTATTCTTGATGAGTGCGGTTTCCGGTTTCATAAAAAAAACAGGTTCTTCGGGAACAGCGCTGTTCATTTCTTTGGCGTGTTCGGCGTAATTTCGTCCGATACAAATTATTTTCATTTGAAAAATTATTTTTTTGAAACTCGATTTACACGCTCGTTTTATTCGCAATACTACGCAAACGAATGGCGGTAATTACTTTTTTTGTATGCAGCGGAAAGTCGCCATCCATCATCCAATTGTAATAAGAAGGTTCGGTTTTAAAAACACTTTCCACCGATTTATTTTTGTGTTTTCCGAAATTAAAAACTTCCACATCTTTCTCGTCGAAAATAATTCTTCCTGCCAAATCAGCATTTTTACTACGTGATGAAAACTCGTGCAAAAAAGTCATGTCATTTTTTAGTTCCGGATATTTTTCCAATTGTGCTTCCAACACTTCGTACGTCGCAATGGTGTCGGCTTCCGCGCTGTGCGCATTTTCTAAGGTTTTGGCACAATAAAATTTATACGCGGCACTCAAGGTGCGTTGTTCCATTTGATGAAAAATATTTTGTACGTCAATTAATTTTCTGCCTTTAATTTCGAAATCAATATCGGCGCGCAAAAATTCTTCTACCAATAAAGGAATGTCAAATTTATTGGAATTGTAACCGGCCAAATCACAATTTTCCAAAAACGCAGAAAACGTGTGTGCCATTGCTTTAAATGTTGGTTCGTTCACAATATCTTTATCGTAAATATTATGAATTTTAGAAACAAAAATCGGAATGGGAATGGTTGGATTAATGCGTTGCGATTTTAATTCTTTCGTTCCATCCGGAAAAAGTTTTAGAATTGATATTTCAACAATTCGGTCGGAACCCACGTTTACACCTGTCGTTTCAAGATCTATAAATGCAAGCGGTTTACTTAGTTTTAATTTTGTCATGTTTTTAGGCTTCAAAAAAATAATTTTTCAAATGTGTTTTAGGGCGTTTTTTCTAAGAGATAATTTTTTTTGGTTTCGCCTTTAAATGTGCCGATATCAAACACAATTATTTTATCGCTAATTGTTTTGTAGCCATTGGCTGTAATGGTGATGTTGTATATTCCGGGAATAAGTGCCATTACGTATTTTCCACTACTTTGTATGGGAATAAAGGAAAGGGAATCGTTTGTTTTGGTATTGATTGCCGTAATTTGCGAACTAATTGCTATGGTAGAATCGGTAGAATTTACTTTTCCAGTAAAAATTTCGTAGCGCTGATTGGTATTATTAAACGTAACACGGTAAATATCATAATCACCGTAACCACCATCACGGACAGCGGAAAGATAAGCCACACGATTGTTTTCTGTAAAACAAATCGAACGATCATCGCCAGAAGTATTAATCGGATAACCGAGATTAACAGGCTCACTCCAAGTGTTATCATCCGGATTCCATTCCGCTTTAAAAATATCAAAATCGCCCATGCTGGAATGCCCTTGTGAAGCGAAATAAAGCGTTTTTCCATCGTCCGACATACGGGGAAAATCTTCTTTGTATTTGGTATTGATATTGGATCCTAAATTTTGCGGCAAAGCCCATTGTCCGTTCGGAAGTTTTCGAGCCATGTAAATATCTGTTTCTCCTAATCCACCTGGACGTTCGCTGGCAAAGAAAAAAGTATTTCCGTCGGGCGAAACAGAGCCAGCAGTTTCAAAACCTCCATTGATGTTTTCATTTAATTTATAGAGATGTTCAAAGTTTTTTCCTTTTCGATCAGATTCGTATAAGTCGCCAAATTTATCAATGTGATCGAGGTAAATAATCATTTTGTTTCCATCGGGAGTTAATCCAACAGCTTGCTCATCTAAAGGAGTATTTATTTCTGGACCGATATTTTTTGGCTTTGTCCATTTCCCATTTACGGCAGTTGAAATAAATATATCGGAAGAATAATAACCATCCATTTCTTTGCGTCCACCCATTGATTCGGCTCTGCGCGAAGTAAAAATCAGAAAGGATTCATCGTCTGGAACAAAGGGATAATAATCAGGAAACTCAGTATTTATCAAATGACCTAAATTCTCAAACGTAACATTGACAGGGTATTTTACCAATTGCTTTCCATTATTACACATTTCTATTTCGCGGTCTGCTTCTGCAGCGTCTTTAGAATCTGCTTTTTCTTTGAATCGAGTAAACGCTTTGATAGCATCGTCAAAATGATTGGCATAATGATAGGCTTTGCCGAGATCAAACCACGCTTCATTATCGTAATTATGGGCAGTTACAAATTTGAGTTCGGTAATGGCTGTTTCTTTTTCAAGATGTGTATACAGATAACATTGAGCGAGGCGGTAATGATATTCCACATTTTGAGGTTCTTGCTTGATGAGTTCTTTGTAAACTTTCATCGCCGCCAAATAATTTTTATGTGAAAAATGCTCCTTCGCAGCTCTCGGATCAATGAAACCATGTTCGTCTTGTTGGGAAAAAGCAAAAAAACAGAACGTAACAAACAGCAATAATAAAAGAACCTTTCGTGTTTTAAATGTCATTTTTTCTTCACTCAAAAAAATATTTTTTCAATCTCAAAATTTGAATGCAAAATAAGAATTATATCGCTCTCTTTTCCGATGTTGTTAATAAAAAAAGAAGCAATCCTTTCGGTATTGCTTCTTTCCAAAGAGAATATGGTTTTTTTACTCCAGTTTTATTTTCACAAATTGGAATTGTTCATAAATTGCTTTGCGAAGTTCATAATCAGCATTGTATTTTGGTCCGCCCACCAAAGCTTTTTTATGAAATTTCAATTGACTTTTTCCTAATCCTTTTGCCTTTAAAGCTGTTACAATTTGTTCTTTTGCATGATTTGCTCTCAGCTCAGCCAATTTTTTATTGGATTTATATTTCCGCGTTGGCACTTTGGAAGCACTTGATTCTATCACAATTTTTAAATTCGGATTGTTTTGTAAAGTCGTGTAAAGCGTGTCCACAAATTGTTTGAAGGAAGTTTCATTCACATCAATTTCATTGACATTGTATTTGAAAAACAACGCGTATTCCAATCCGGAAGTATTTATCTTCTTATTATCCGCTTTCGGCTTCGTAACAGAATCTAATGCTGCAGCAATTCCTCCGTGCATATTTACTTCATCTAATTTTATGGCTCTGTCTAATTCTTGAAAAGAAGATCCGGCAGGAACATTGATGTCTTCCGAGTAAAACTCTTTATCATTTAACTGATATGATACTTTGTAATCTGCATTCGGTTGCAAAATAAATGTGTAGTTACCGTTGCGTTTGATGGGCTTATAGGTACCAACTGTTTCTCCACTTGTTGTATTTGTTACAACAATGGTTATTCCATCTGGTAATTCTTGTCCTGCAGGTGGGGTAATAACACCTTTTATCAAAGTAAGTGGTTGTTCCACTGAATGTGGAAAATTAATCATGTAAATGTCCTTTTCACCGTATCCTCCAGCTTTGTCGGAAGAATAATAAGCGCGTTTTCCATCTGGAGAAACAACATAATACACTTCATCATCTGGCGTATTGATAGGATAGCCCATATTTTGTGGCTTTGACCATCCGGTATCCGATTTAATGGAATAAAACACATCAAAACCGCCCATACTGTTATGTCCTTTAGAGCTAAAAAACAATGTTTTTCCATCCGGATGAATAAAAGGACCATCTTCATCGTAAGGTGTGTTGATAGGAGCGCCCAAATTACTGGCTTTACTCCACTCCCCGTTCGGGAGTTTCACGCATTTCCAAATATCTCTTCCGCCCAATCCTCCCTTTCTATCGCTTACAAAATAAATGGTATTTCCATCTGCGCTAATGGATGCACTTGGCTCCCAAGAGTTCGTGTTGATATCAGATCCAAGTGCTATTGGTTTGGTCCAATCGTTTCCGTTTAAAGTACTAATGTATAAATCACCGCCGCCAACATCTCCTTTAAAAATCAACAAACTTTGCCCGTCGGCAGATAAGCCAACAGTAGCATTATTTACACCATCCGAATTAATATTCGAACTAATCGAAACCGGCGATGTCCAAGTTCCGTCTGCTTTTTTGTAGCAAATGTAAATGTGTTCATAATATTGGTCGTCTATTGTTTTTTGATTACCAATGGTATTATCTGGTCTACGAGAAGTAAAAATAAGTGTATTCTCATCCGCAGAAAGAACTGGACAATAATCTGGATAAATAGAATTCACACTATCTCCCAAATTGGTAATTCGTACATCACCTGGAGCTGCATAAAAGAGTTTTCCGTTTTGACACATTTCGATTTGATGATCAGCATCCGATTTTAAATCACCGTCTCTTTTTTTAAGAAACGTTTCAAATTTTTGGTAGCTGGCAATAGCATCATCAAAGCGATACGCCAAATGATACGCTCTTCCTAAATAATAATATGCGTTAATGGGAGCATGTTTTTCACCTACTCCAAGATAATCGTAATTCTTACTCACATTTTGTACGGCTTTTTCTAAAAAAAGCAATGCTTTATTTTTTTGAGAAGAGGAATTTAAATAGCACAAACCCACTTTGTAATTAATATTCGCATTAGAAGAATCAATATGGTAGGCATCCAAGAAATTTTGGAGTGCAATAGGGTAATTTTGCTCTAAAAGCAGATAATTCCCTTCTGTAAATTTATCTTTATATGAAGTTCCGGTTTCCTGCGAAAACAAGGTTTGAGTTACAAAAAGAAATGACAGGAAAGTAAGGTAACGATTACGCATGGATAAAATATTTTTTTTAATGAAACAAAAATAAGTTTTTCGGTAAAGAAAAATCAAGTATCAAAAATATCTATTTTTTTTTAGATACAGGTGTTTTTTTTTATTTATTCCTAAAGCTAAATATAAAGAGGTTAAATTTTCTCAAAAAAAAATTTCGAAAATGCTATGTTTTTGACGTTTAAAAAACGACTTCAAAAAAATAATTTTTCGAAGGCGTTTTTCGAAAGCAAAAAAAAATTCGAAAAGCATGAACAGTTTCTTACTTTTGTTTTTTATCCGTAAATACGTCAGTATGAAAAAATATTTTTGGAGTGGCATTCTTTTTTTCTTTTTCGGGATTTCGTTTGCCCAAGAAGTGATTGAACCCGTTACCAATACCGTTAAAACTGCTGCCGATGTGAGTGTTGGCGCACAACAATTCAATTTATACTTGTCTCTTTTACAAGGAAAAAATGTTGCGATTGTTGCCAATCAAACTTCTGTTATCGGAAAAATAAATACGGCGGATAGCTTGATTTCATTGGGTGTTTCCTTGAAAAAAATATTTTCTCCCGAGCACGGTTTTCGTGGAAACAAAGATGCAGGCGAAAATTTCAATAATTCGAAAGACAAAAAAACAGGCTTAAATGTTGTTTCGCTTTATGGCGATCATTTTAAACCAAGCGCCGAAGACCTTAAAAACATTGATGTTGTGGTGTATGATTTGCAAGATGTGGGCGTTCGTTTTTACACCTATATTTCTACTTTGCATTACGTAATGGAGGCTTGCGCCGAAAATCATGTTAAATTAATTGTGCTGGATCGCCCTAATCCCAATGGTTATTTTGTGGATGGTCCAGTATTGGATATAAAATACAAATCCTTTGTGGGCTTAGATCCTGTTCCTATTGTGTACGGAATGACGGCGGCGGAATACGCGCAAATGTTAAACGGCGAAGGTTGGTTGCCAAATGCTGAAAAATGTGATTTAACTTGCATTAAAGTGAAAAATTATTCGCACAACGATTGGTATCAATTGCCTGTGAAACCTTCGCCAAATTTACCAAATATGGCTGCCGTGTATTTGTATCCGTCGCTAGCATTATTTGAAGGAACTGTAATTAGCGTGGCGCGCGGAACAGATTTTCCTTTTCAAGCAATTGGAAATCCGGAAATAAAAGATGCTCCGTTTTCGTTTACGCCCAAAAGTATTGATGGAGAAAGTAAAGATCCTCCGTTTGAAAATCAAAAATGCACTGGTTATGATTTGCGAAATTTCGGAGAGGTGTTTATGAAAAATTATCAAAAAATGTATTTGTATTGGATAGAAGGAATGTACAAAACGTATCCCGACAAAAAGAATTTTTTCAACTCTTATTTTAATTCACTTGCTGGAAACGATGTCTTGAAAGAGCAGATAATAAAGGGTATGAGCGAAGATGACATTCGAAAAACATGGCAACCAGCTTTGACTATCTTCAAACAAATTCGTAAAAAATATTTATTGTATCCTGATTTTACGAATTGAAATTTCATCCTTCAAAAAAATATTTTTTCAAACCTTCACTTCGTGGATACAATGAATGGGTATGACAACGCCTTTTTTGAGAATAATTCGTTTGTCGGTTACCGCCCAAATAGTAGTTTCTACTTGTTTTAAGCCACCAGTATCTTCAAAAATAATTTTTATTTTTCCGTGTTCTATGTTTCCGAGTTTGGACGCTCGCTGCAATTCAGACCAACGATGTTTGATGTGTTCGGCAGAAGGTAATACTTCACGGTCATGAAATTTCAATTCGGAAATTTTTTCTTTTTCAATGGCTTGAGGGCTAAGTTCAGGACTTTTCATACACAACATTTTTTGAGATGAAACGATTAAGATGAATAATAAACCTTCGTCTCTAACGGATGAAAAAAAATTAAGTTGCGATTAAAATACGAAATAAAAAATATTTTCAATATTTGAAATGATGGAATTTAAGCGCTCGAAAAATTATTTTTTTGAGGTCATTATTTTATCCGAATAAAAAGCTGCTGCTTTCTCGCGTAAATTATATCCTGAAGACATTACTTCGCCATAAGCGCCCGTCGTTTTCAAAACGATTAAATCGCCGCGTTCCGTTTCCGGCAAATGAACTGATTTTCCAAAGCAGTCGGACGATTCACAAATCGGTCCAACCACGTCATATTTTTGATCAGAAGGTATATTTTTTGTGATATTCTCAATTTTATGATACGATTGATACAGCGCAGGACGAATCAATTCAGTCATTCCAGCATCCAGAATAATAAAATTTTTCGCAATTCCTTTTTTCACAAAAAGCACTTTCGAAATTAAATTTCCACATTGCGCCACCATCGCACGACCTAATTCAAAATGAATCTTTTGTCCGTTACGAACTTCTAAAAACTGATTAAAAATTCCAAAATACGCATAGAAATCTGGTATCGAATTTTTATCTGGATCCTGATAATCTACTCCCAATCCGCCGCCAGCATTGATGTGTTCCAAATTTATTTTTCGCATCGCAAACCATTGCTGCAACTCATTAATCTTCAAACACAAGCTTTTAAAAACACCCATATCTGTAATTTGTGAACCGATGTGAAAATGAATTCCGGTTAATTGTATATGTTTTGATTTCTCAATAATAGCAAGCACTTCGTCTAATTCCCATACATTAATTCCAAATTTATTTTCCTCCAAACCCGTAGTGATGTAATGATGCGTATGCGCGTTCACATTGGGATTTATCCGCAAAGCGATAGAAGCTATTTTCTCTTGTTTCTCCGCCAAAGTATTGATGACTTCTATTTCCTGAACAGATTCACAATTGAAACAAAAAATATTTTTTTCGAGTGCAATATTTATTTCCGCATCTGATTTTCCAACGCCGGCAAAAGCAATTTGTTCGGAAAGAAAATTCATTTCCAGCGCTTTTTTAATTTCATTTCCGCTCACACAATCTGCACCAAATCCATGTTGTTGAATTTGCTCCAAAATCGGATCATTCGCATTCGCTTTCAAAGCATAATGAACCGTGTATTTGTATTTATCAGATGCCAATTTTACTTGCTGAAGCGTATTTTCAAGCAAACTCATATCGTAATAATAGAAAGGCGTTGGGAGCTTTGTAAACTTTTTTATTTCGTCTGCTGAAAACATTTTTTCGAAAAATTATTTTTAGAAAAGTCCTTTATTAAGTGCAATAAGCGCTTCGTTTTTTTGATTTGCATCGACGAGCAAAGAAATATTATTTGGGCTGCCTCCGTAAGAAATCATCCGAATCGGAATATCTTTTAACGACTCTAAAACCTTCAGCGCGTAACCGTGTTTTTCTGCTAAAAAATCGCCTACCACACACACAATTGCTTGATTCGAATCTATTTCCACACTCCCAAATTGTTTCAATTCTGCCACAATCGCTTCTAAATTTTTTGTATTGTCAATCGTAACAGAAACAGCTACTTCAGAAGTTGTGATCATATCAATCGGCGTTTTGTAACGCTCAAAAATTTCGAAAACAGTTCGTAAAAAACCGTACGCAAGCAGCATTCTACCCGATTTTATTTTTATCGCCGTAATACCATCTTTCGCAGCAACGGCTTTAATATTAGCTCCGGAAATTTTTTTCGTAATCAAGGTTCCTTTCGCTTCCGGCTGCATCGTATTGAGCAAACGTACAGAAATATTACGTGTTTGCGCAGGAAGTATGCAAGTAGGATGTAAAATTTTTGCACCAAAATACGCCAACTCCGCCGCTTCATCAAAAGATAATTCAGCAATCGGATGCGTTTTATCTACGATGCGCGGATCGTTGTTGTGCATGCCGTCAATGTCTGTCCAAATTTGGATTTCATCGGAATAAATTGCAGCACCAATCAGCGATGCCGTGTAATCACTGCCGCCACGTTTCAGATTATCAATTTCGCCAAAAACATTGCGACAAATATATCCTTGCGTGATGAATAATTTTTTTTCGGGATATTTCGCCAGTTCTATTTTTAAATTTTCTTCGATGTATTTCAAATCCGGCTCTTCGTTGGAATCAATACGCATAAAATTTAGCGCAGAAAGCAATACCGAATCTATTTTTTTTTCTTCTAAATAATATTGAAACAGCGCAGTAGAAAGCAATTCGCCTTCTGCTAAAACGGCACGTTCTTCGTAAATTGTAAACACATCTTTTGTAAAAGAACGTAAAAAATCGAAATGAAATAAAAGCAATTCTGCGCCTTTTTTCAAGGCATTTTCAGTGAGATATAATTCCGTGATAACCTTCTTATAATTGCTTTCTAAGTCATTAATTATTTCAGTCGCTTTCGCGTGATTGCGTTGATACAACGCAGTAGAAATTTCCACCAAAGCGTTGGTAGTTCCCGACATCGCGGAAAGCACAACAATCTTAGATTCCGGCGAAGTAATCAATTTTGCAACAGATTCCATGCGTTGTGCAGAACCTACGGATGTTCCTCCGAATTTTAAAATTTTCATTTTTATTACTTCTAAAAAATACTTCTGCGAAAGTCAAGATTTTTAAGATGCAAAAAACGTCTTCAAAAAAATAATTTTTCGAACATAAAATTTGATAAAATAAAAAAGGCTTGAAAAAATATTTTTTCAAACCTTCAAAGCCAATTAATTTAAAGTTTATTGTTTTTAGTTTAGATCGAACACTTACTGGAAATTAAATCGTTTGAGATTCGCGAATAAAAAATTCTTAACATTAAGATAACATTCACACTTATTTTTTTTAGCACTTTTGTATCCAAAATAAATTTATTCAACACTAATAAATTACTTATGAAATTAGACGGATTGTTACAAATGCTTGTCCCAAAAGATAAAAAATTTTTCATTTTATTTGAGAAAGCATCGGGCAATGCGCTCGAAACTTCTAAAACGCTTTGCGCGATGGTTACCACTCCAAGTTTGGAGCGCAGAAAAGAACTGATCAAAGAAATTGAACGTTTGGAACATGTTGGCGACAGCATAACACATGATATTTTTAATGAATTGAGTGCTTCTTTTATAACACCTTTCGATCGCGAAGACATTCACCAATTAGCAAGTGCTTTGGACGATGTGGTGGATTTTATTCACGGTTCCGCCAAACGCATTGATTTATACAAAATAAAAGATTTAACGCCCGCTATTGTTAAGTTATCAGAATTGATTGAAAAATCTGCCGTGGAACTTCACATTGCCATTCAGGAATTAAAAGACATGAAAAATGTAGGCAAAATTCGTGAAGCCTGCGTTCGTATTAATAGTATTGAAAATCATGCTGACGATATTTTTAACAATGCCATTGCGCGTTTGTTTGAAGATGAAAAAGATGCCATCGAAATTATTAAAATGAAAGAAGTGCTTTCGGTGCTTGAAACAGCTACCGATAAGTGCGAAGATGCAGCCAATGTATTGGAATCAATTATCGTTAAAACGACTTAGTTTTTATGCTTACACTTGTTTTAATTACCATTCTTACCGCGTTTGTTTTTGATTTTGTGAACGGGATGAACGATGCCGCAAATTCTATCGCAACGATTGTTTCTACGCGTATTCTTTCTCCTCGTTTGGCAGTTATTTGGGCGGCTTTTTTTAATTTTGTAGCCTTGTTTATTTTCGGAACGCCCGTTGCAAAAGCTATTGAAAGTGGGTTTGTTCAAGCCGATTCTATGTCGGTCAATCTTATTTTTGCTGCACTTTTAGGCTCTATTGTATGGGCGTATTTTTTCTGCGCACGTTTTGGTATTCCGGTAAGTTCTTCGCATTCCTTAATTGGTGGATTAATGGGCGCAGCCATCGCAAAAGGCGGATTTTCGGCACTTATTTTAGGCGTAGGTTGGGGCTTTTTCAAAACAAAAATTTTTATCACTATTTTATTTATCGTTTTAGCGCCAGTTATCGGTCTCATTTTTGGTTATTTTATTATGGTATTGACTTTATGGATTGCCCGTAAATACAGTCCAAACAAGGTAGATAAATTTTTTCGCGTTGGTCAATTACTTTCTTCCGCATCATTTAGTATTGGGCATGGCGGTAACGACGCACAAAAAACAATGGGAATCATCGCGATGTTACTTTTTTCGTGTCGAAATATTCCTTTCGTGAAAGAATATTTATATCCATTTGATGATGTACAAGTGCCATTTTGGGTGCAGATGACAGCCCTTTCTGTTATTGCGCTCGGAACATTTTCTGGCGGAATGAAAATTGTAAAAACGATGGGTGTTAAATTAACGCACCTCAAACCCATTGGAGGTTTCAGTGCAGAAGTAGCAGGTGCCATGACCTTGTTTGGAGCCACTGGCTTGGGAATTCCGGTTAGTACCACGCAAACCATTGCTGGTGCCATTATGGGCGTTGGTACTACAAAACGTTTTTCAGCCGTACGTTGGGGAGTTGCCAGCAATATTATTATTACGTGGATTGTAACCATTCCCGCTTCCGCGATATTGGGCGGAATTATGTATCTTGTCGTTTCTCATTTCGTGAAATAATTGACGAAAAATAGCGCTTCAAAAAATTAATTTTTCATGTGCGGAATTACAGGTATTATTTCTTTTGATGAAAATGCAGAAAAAGAATTTCAAAAAATAAATTCTGCGCTCGAAACACTTGCCAAACGCGGACCTGATTCCAACGGAACTTACACTCACAACAAAGTTGCATTAGGCCACACAAGACTTGCTATTATTGATGTTTCGAATGCTGCTGCGCAACCGTTTACGGATAATTCTGGTAGATATACAATTGTTTTTAACGGAGAGATTTATAATTTTCAAGAATTAAAAAAATCCTTACTCGAAAGAAAAATTTCCTTTCGCTCTTCTTCGGATACAGAGGTTTTACTGTATTTATACATTACGGAAGGCGTTTCTTGTTTTGAAAAATTAAACGGAGAATTTGCTTTCGCGATTTACGATAAAGTGGAAGAGAGTACCATTTTGGTACGCGATCGCTACGGAATAAAACCGTTGTATTATTATCAAGACACTAAAAAATTTATTTTCGGATCGGAATTAAAAGCACTTTTAGCGTTCGGAATTCCTAAGGAAATTGATGAAGTTTCACTACAATTATTTTTGCATCTCAATTACATCCCTTCTCCTGATAGCATTTTAAAAAACGTAAAAAAAATACCTGCCGGAAATTATTTTTGGATTAAAAATAAAATCGTTGATCAAAAAAAATATTACGAAATTCCTTATTCTGAAAGCTATTCAGCTAATTTGAATTACGATGCTTCGAAAAAATATTTTTCTAAGCTCCTAAATAAATCTGTTGAAATGCGTTTGATTGCGGATGTTCCAGTAGGCGCTTTTTTAAGTGGAGGCATTGATTCCAGTATTATTACAGCGCTTGCGTCGAAGCACACAAAAAATTTACACACGTTTTCTATTGGCTTTAAAAACGAACCTTTGTTTGATGAAACCGTCTACGCAGAAATGGTGGCGAAGATGCATAAAACCAATCATACCGTGTTTTCACTGAGTAACGAAGATTTATTTTCAGACCTTTTTTCGATGCTCGATGACATGGATGAACCTTTTGCAGATTCTTCTGCTTTGGCTGTTTTTATTTTAAGCAAACATACGCGAAAGCAAGTAAAAGTGGCACTTTCTGGCGATGGCGCAGATGAATTGTTTGGAGGTTATAATAAACATGCGGCAGAATTAAAAGCTCGTAATATCGGAATTGAGAAAGTTTTTGCAAATTCACTTTTACCGATTTTAAATATTTTACCAAAATCTCGAAATTCTAAAATTGGAAATAAAATACGCCAAGCAACTAAATTTTTAGAAGGAATTAATTTATCCGAAAAGGAGCGCTACTGGCTTTGGGCAGGCTTTACAAACGATCGTCAAAAAAATATTTTTTTGAACGATGAAAAAAACAAATCCGAATTTACGGCACGAAAAAATAATATTTTAAAAACTATTTCAGCTGATTTTAATTCTGTTTTATACACCGATATGCAATTAGTTTTAGAAAACGACATGCTCGTAAAAGTAGATCGAATGAGTATGGCGAATAGTTTGGAAGTCCGCAGCCCATTTATGGATCATCATATTGTTGATTTTGCTTTTTCGCTTCCCTCCTACTATAAAATCGATAAAAATTCTCGAAAAAAAATTCTGAAAGAAACGTTTAAAAAAGAATTACCGGAAGAAATTATTCAGCGTCCGAAACAAGGTTTCGAAGTGCCCTTATTGAAATGGTTTCAAACCGATTTAAAATCATTGATTACGGAAGATTTACTTTCTGAAAAATTTATTTTAGAACAAGGAATTTTCGATCTCGAAGAAATACAAAAACTGAAAGAAAAATTATTTTCAAATAATCCAAATGATTCCGTAGCAAGAGTTTGGGGCTTAATCGTTTTTCAATATTGGTATAAAAAAACGATGCTTTAAAAATCTTCTACAATTCCGAGTCCTTGACGTACAATTGTGAAATCTCCATCTGAACAATCGATTACCGTGGAAGGTTCATTGTTTCCATAGCCTCCAGCAATTACGATGTCAACTTTATCTTTAAAATTATCATAAATAATTTCCGGGTCGGTGGTGTATTCCACCACTTCATCGGTATCATGTACGGAAGTACTCATAATCGGGTTTCCTAGCATTTGCACTATTTCCCGACAAATTAAATTATCAGGAATTCTTATTCCGACCGTTTTTTTCTTGCTTTTAAATAGTTTCGGAACATTGTTATTTGCTTCTAAAATAAAAGTAAACGGACCAGGAAGCATTCGTTTCATTCGTTTGTAAGTACTCGTATCAACAGATTTACTAAAATCTGCCAAATGACTTAAATCAGAACACACAAAAGAAAAATTAGATTTTTCGGGCGCTATATTTTTAAGTTTGCAAATTCGCTCTACGGCGCGCTGTTTATGAATATCGCAACCCATTCCGTAAACGGTATCTGTGGGATAAATAATTACGCCACCATCACGCAAGCATTCCACTACTTGC
The DNA here is from genome assembly GCA_039924845.1 of Bacteroidia bacterium. Classification (NCBI taxonomy): domain Bacteria; kingdom Pseudomonadati; phylum Bacteroidota; class Bacteroidia; species Bacteroidia bacterium. The sequence goes on along the minus strand of JBDTAC010000032.1, from coordinate 11,613 downwards.
TCAATTTCCTTGGTATTGGGGCTCTTTGGATTGATTCGAAGAAACATCGTTTGAAAAATTATTTTTTGGAATCGTTTTTTATATCATATAATTTTACACGGAATCACCGCGTCTTCGTCGAGCAAATAGACGGCGCACAAGCGATGATAGCCATCTGCAATAATCGCTTTTCCATTGGAACGATCTCGTACGAGTAGGAGAGGAGATAATTTTTCAGCATTTTCAATTTTAATACTATCCGCTTTTACATGAAAATTACTAACGCCTAAAAGCGATAAAGAAGAGGCTCGAAAAATATCTTTTGCTTTAAAATTAACTACCGAAGCAGCTTTCAATTTCTTAACTGATTTTTTTGAAAAATCTTCATCATATAGCAATGATAAATAAGAAAATGCTGCCGGATAATTGTGTTTCTGTGGCTCTGTTAGCCACTCAATGATAGATTTTTTTTTCATTTGAAAATGTATTTCTCCAAAGATAGAGATCTTTGACGTGATATCTAAAAGAAATAGCGCTTTGAAAAATTATTTTTTGGAACACATTTATTTTTCTTTGAGCGCAATTCGTTTTACCTTTACATCCTCCGAACTAACCGTGTAACCATTGTTTCCCCACGTATGATATACATAATTCAAAACGTCAGCAATTTCTAAATCGCTTAATTCTTGAGGAGGCATCAAAGAAGTAAATGTATTGCCGTTTACCGTAATGAGTTTGTTCGAACCTTGCAGCACTTGCTGAATGGCACGTTGCTTATCTGCCAACAAATAATCGGATTGTGCGAGTGGCGGATACGTGCCTGCAACACCTTTGCCATCAAATTGATGACAAGTAATACAGGTTTGTTCGAAAATTACTTTTCCGGAAGCATATTTTGTTGCGGTATCTTGAATCGCTTTCGCGACGCTTGTCTCGGCGTTTTGTTTCGGCGCAGAATCATCACAAGAATAAAATTCAACACACGTGAAAAATAAAAAAAAGCTGTAAATAAATAATTTTTTCATCGTAAAAAACTGTTTCAAAAAAATAATTTTTCAAAACGAAGTTTGCTCGTAAAGAGGCAATTTCAGTCGTGAAAAGGATTCGTATTTTCTTTTAATCGCCATTACTAAATCAAATTCGCTGGACGTTTGGATAAATTCATCCGACAAATGACAATACGCGATAAAAGCGTCAAATTCTTTATCATTCAATTGAATAATATCTGCTTTTACATAAATACGAAAAAGTTCTTTTAAAATTTGTTCTTTTTGATCTTCGTGTTCCAATTCTTCCACTTTTCTTTTAGAACGTTCAATTTTACTGAAACGCTCATACAGCGCTGTAATCGGACTCGAAAAGGCACTTACTCCTGTTAAATCATACGGCTTATAATCATGAAATTGATTGATTTCATTTTGCACCTCGTCCAATGATTTTACCGGAAAAATATTAGCTGCAGCCAATGTTACTTCTAATTTTTTGAGGTGTACCACAATTTTATATTCATTTTTATTGATGGAATCTTTTAAGCACACTTTTTTAATCGCGTAACCTTGAGCAGTAAATAAAAGGGTATCAGTTTTTAAAATACTAATCGTGAAAGTGCCGTCTACAGCCGCAAACTCACCAGTGGAAGTACGTTTGTCAATCACCATCATGTTAAACAAAGGCGCCATCGGATCATTGGAAATTATTTTTCCACTTACAATAATTTTGGAGAGAACAGGATTTGTTGCAGGCGTTTGCGCAAAACCTTCCGCTGTTATGGCGAATATCAAAACAAGACTTTGAAAAAATATTTTTTTGAAAGGCATTTTCTAAATAAAAATGTATGCAAATTTAGGACTATTATCGAAACGAATGGATTAATCAGGGCTCGAAAAATTATTTTTTTGAAGCCTTAATTTCCCAACTTAAAAATTTGAAAAAATGCTCTAAATACGATTTCTTCTTATATTTGTACTTGTCAGAAAAATAAAATTAGCAGAGAAAATAGTATGGGAAAAGCAGGCGAAGTGAAAAAAAAATCGGAGAACGAAGAAATTTCTTTCGAAGATTTTAAAAAAAGTGTCCTAAATGATTTCAGAATTGCGAATGAAAGTCGCGAGGCAAGTTTGCTTGGAAGGCGTGAAGTACTTACGGGAAAAGCGAAATTCGGAATTTTTGGCGATGGAAAAGAAGTAGCACAAATTGCGATGGCAAAAGCATTTTGCGAAGGTGATTTTCGTTCGGGTTATTACCGCGATCAAACATTTATGTTTGCTACCGGAAATTTGAATTTGACGGAATGGTTTTCTGGATTATACGCGAATACAAATCATGCGGAAGAGCCTATGTCTGCCGGCAGACAAATGGGTGGACATTTTGGAACGCACAGTTTAAATGCAGATGGAACCTGGAGAGATTTAACGAAAATAAAAAATTCTTCTGCTGATATTTCCCCTACAGGCGGGCAAATGCCGCGACTTTTAGGATTAGCGCTTGCGTCGAAAGTATATCGCAACAATGCGAATTTACAAAAAGAAGAATTTGAAAAATTCAGTTCAAAAGGAAATGAAGTAGCTTTTGGAACAATAGGAGATGCAAGTACTTCCGAAGGTATATTTTGGGAAACGCTTAATGCTGCGGGTGTTTTACAAGTACCAATGGCTATTTCCGTTTGGGACGACGGACATGGAATTTCTGTTCCGAAAAAATATCAAACCATAAAAGAAGATATTTCAGAAGCATTAAAAGGGTTTCAGCGCGATAAAAATAAAAACGGTTACGAAATTTTTAAGGTAAAAGGCTGGGATTACGCGGCTTTGTGCGAAACATATCAAAATGCAATTGCACTTTGTCGCGAAAAACACATTCCAGTTTTAATTCACGTGGAAGAAATGACGCAGCCACAAGGGCATTCTACGTCTGGCTCGCACGAGCGTTACAAATCCAAAGAGCGTTTGCAATGGGAAATTGATTTTGATTGCATCAAAAAAATGCGCGAATGGATTTTAAAATCGGCGATTGCCTCTGAAAATGAGCTTTCCACGATTGAAGAAGATGCGAAAAAAATTGTTCGCGAAGCAAAAAATACAGCTTGGAAATCTTTTTGTGAGCCTATAAAAGCGGAATTGGCAACTGTTTCCGCCTTATTAGCTGATTTAGCGACGCAAAGTGAAAATGGAAATTTGATTTCGGATTTAAAAAATAATTTGAGCGCAATACTTGAACCTTCTCGTAAAGACATTTTTTCTGCGGCTCGCAGAGCTTTACGATTGCTGCGCAACGAAAATAATTCAGCAAAAACAGCTTTACTAAATTGGTTAGAAACTTCGAAAATTGAAAATAACAATCGCTACAGTTCTCGTCTTTACAGTGAATCCATGCAATCGGCATTAAAAGTAAAAGAAGTAAAACCCGATTATTCTGGTGAAGAAAAATTGGCAGACGGACGAGAAGTATTGCGTGATAATTTTGATGCGATATTGGCGAATAATCCTGATGTACTTGTGTTTGGAGAAGATTCTGGAAAAATTGGCGGCGTGAATCAAGGCTTGGAAGGATTGCAAGTAAAGTACGGAGAAAATCGTGTTTTTGATACCGGAATTCGCGAAGCAACTATTATCGGGCAAGCCATAGGAATGGCGATGCGCGGTTTACGTCCGATTGCAGAAATACAATATTTGGATTATTTTTTATACGCGATACAAATTGTAAGCGACGATTTGGCGACGCTTCAATACCGTACCAACGGCAGACAAAAAGCTCCTTTAATCATTCGTACACGCGGACATCGTTTGGAAGGAATTTGGCATTCCGGTTCGCCGATGGGCATGATTATTAATGCGCTGCGTGGTGTGCATGTGTGTGTGCCGAGAAATTTAACGCAAGCTGCCGGATTTTACAATACCATTCTTGCTTCTGATGAGCCTGCTGTGATTGTGGAACCGTTGAATGGATATCGTTTAAAAGAAAAGGTACCGAGCAATTTGGGCATTTTTAAAATTCCTTTGGGCGTTCCCGAAATTTTGTTGGAAGGCACGGATGTTACCATTGTAACGTACGGTTCTATTTGTCGCATTGCTGCGGATGCCGCTAAACAATTGGCAGAAACAAATATTTCAGTTGAAATTATTGATGTGCAAACTTTGCTTCCTTTTGATATTCATCATTCGATTGTTGAATCCATCAAAAAAACAAATCGTGTTTTATTTTTAGATGAAGATGTTCCGGGAGGCGCGAGTGCGTTTATGTTGCAAAAAGTATTGGAAGAACAAAAAGCATATTTGTATTTGGATTCTGACCCAAAAACATTGGCAGCAAAAGAACACCGCCCGCCGTATGGATCAGACGGAGATTATTTTTCGAAACCAAATGCCGATGATATTTTCGAAAAGGTGTATGAAATGATGCACGAAACGAATCCAAAAAAATATCCGAAAATTTATTGATTGGAATTTTTATTTATAAAAAAGGTGTTTGAAAACTTAATTTTTCAAACACCTTTTTTTGATGAAAATAATCGCTTCAAAAAATTATTTTTTCGAAAGCCTTCTTTTGAAATTAAAATTCCGCGATAAGCGTTTGTCCGCCTTTAACGATTTGGTTTAAATTCACTTTTATTTTTGCATCTAAAGGCAATAATAAATCTACGCGCGAACCAAATTTTATAAATCCAAACTCTTTTGTTTGTTCAGCATTATCGCCTTCTTTAGCGTAATAAACAATGCGTCGCGCTAAAGCGCCAGCAATTTGTCGGAACAATACTTTTTTAGTGTTTTTATGTTCTACTACAATTGTTGTACGTTCATTTTCTGTAGAAGATTTTGGATGCCAAGCAACCAAATAAAGTCCGGGATGGTATTTTACATATTTGACAATTCCGCTGATTGGAAAACGATTGATGTGCACGTTTAATGGCGACATGAAAATACTTACTTGAATTCGTTCGTCTTTAAAATATTCTGATTCTTGGACTTTCTCGATTACCACTACTTTTCCGTCTGCTGGCGCAATAATTCCGTTTTCATTGATGATAAAATCTCGTTTCGGATTTCTAAAAAATTGAAGAACGATGATCATTAAAAATGCGGAAAAAATCCACACCAATATTTTTACTATTTCGCATCCGCCACAAAAGAAATAGGTTATAAAATTAAGTATCGCTAAAAAAATAATGCTGATAATGATTGTTGGATAACCTTCTTTATGTATTGTCATGAATGCGTTTATGAATTGTTTTTAAATACAAAAGACGCAAGGCAAACACCTCGCGTCTTTTGAGAAAAGGGAAAAATTAAAAGTTACCTCTGTATTTAACAGCTTTATCCAATCGTTTTAACGCTGTGATATACGAGCCGATACGCAAAGTCGTTTTGTATTGACGCGCATTGAACCAAACGTTTTCGAAAGCTTGTTCCATAGATGCATCGTGTTTTGCATTTACTTCGTCTTCCGACCAATAATAACCTGCTTTATTTTGTGTCCACTCGAAATAAGAAACCGTTACACCTCCACCATTTGCTAAAATATCCGGCACAACAATCACTCCGTTTTGATGTAAAAACTCGTCTGCTTCTGCAGTAGTAGGACCGTTAGCACCTTCTACAATTAGTTTTGCGCGAATTTTACTTGCATTTTTTTCTGTAATTTGATTTTGAATTGCGGCAGGAATCAATACATCAACTTCACACGTCAATAATTCTTCGTTCGTGATTTCTTTTCCACCTGTAAACCCTTTTAATACGCCACCATTTTGTTGTGCATACGCCAAAGCTTTTGTTACATCAATTCCTTTTTCATTGTAAAAAGCAGCAGTATAATCCGACAAAGCAATAATTTTTATTCCTTTGGATTGAATCAATCTTGCAGTGTTGGAACCAACGTTTCCGAAGCCTTGAATCGCTGCCGTAGCACGTTTTTTATCCATTCCTAATTTTTTCATTGCTTCCAAAGTAGCCACCATTACGCCACGTCCTGTTGCCGCTTCTCTTCCTTTTGAACCGCCCAATGTGATTGGTTTTCCAGTAACAACGCCCGGTTCTTGATGTCCTTTTATTTTGTTGTATGTATCGAGAATCCAAGCCATTTCACGTTTTCCTGTTCCCATGTCTGGAGCCGGAACGTCTTTATCTACACCAAAAACATCGCTCATGGCTGTAGTATACGCGCGTGTTAATCTTTCCAATTCGCCTAAGGATAATAACTTAGGATCGCATTTGATGCCGCCTTTTGCACCTCCGTAAGGGATATTTGCAACAGCGCATTTAAAAGTCATCCAGGCAGAAAGCGCTTTCACTTCATCTAAATTTACATCCATCGCATAACGGATACCACCTTTAGAAGGTCCTAATTTTGTTGAGTGTACAATTCTAAAACCTTCAAATACCTCGATTTTACCGTTGTCCATTACTATTGGTAAACTTACTACCACTTGTTTTTCGTGGTTTCTGAGAACTTTTGCAACATCGTCCGACAATTTGTATTTGTTTGCCGCAATGTCAAATCTTGCCATTACTTCTTCAAACATGCTTTCATGCTTGGTAGGTTTTGTAACTTTTTCTGATACTGATTTGGTTTGTGTAGCCATTTGCTTTAATTAAATCTACCGGAATACTCCGGCTGTGGTTTGTTAAAATCAAAAACGCGGCAAATTTATAGGAAACTCTTTAATTTTCATAGAAAAAAACGAATAGAATTTACATTCTTTCTTTTGATTTTTCAGGTTTATTGACTATTGACCAAAAATTACCTTTGAAAAAATATTTTTTTGAAGACTACATTTAACTCCTATTTACTTCCTTCTTACTTTTGAAAATTAATTTTTCTATCTCTTCTTTTAAATGGTAATTTCTTATTAGATGCAAGGGTTTTATAAATTAACACGTTGAATAAAATTCTGCACGCATCTAAACTATATTCCTTAATTTTGCCGCTACTATGATAAAACTAAGTCAAGTAAATAAATCATATACCATCGGAAACAATCATCTTCCTGTTTTAAAAGGGATTGATTTAACTATAAACCAAGGTGAATTTGTTTCCATTATGGGTTCTTCTGGTTCCGGAAAATCTACTTTGCTGAATATTTTGGGTATTTTAGACAATTACGATTCCGGCGATTATTTTTTGGCAGATACTTCCATCAAAAATTTATCGCAAACAAAAGCCGCACATTATAGAAACCGTTTATTAGGATTCGTTTTTCAATCCTTCAATTTACTCGCTTTTAAAAATGCAATGGAAAACGTTGCGCTTCCTTTGTATTATCAAAAGGTTGGAAGGAGAGAGCGTAATAAAATTGCCTTGGAATACCTTGATAAAGTGGGTTTGAAAGATTGGGCAGAACACAATCCCACAGAACTTTCAGGCGGACAAAAACAACGCGTTGCCATTGCGCGTGCGCTTATTTCTCAGCCGAAAGTTATTTTAGCAGATGAACCAACGGGTGCTTTAGACACCACTACTTCTTACGAAATAATGGAGATATTTAAAGAGGTAAACAAAGCAGGAATGACCGTTATTATTGTAACACACGAAAACGACATTGCACAAATGACGGATCGCATTATTCGATTAAAAGACGGAATTATACAAAACGACTAAACCGATGTTCGACCTCGACAAGTGGCAAGAGATTTTAGCAACCATCAATAAGCACAAGCTGCGCACATTGCTTACGGCATTTGGCGTTTTTTGGGGAATATTTATGTTGGTGTTGTTAATGGGAACCGGAAAAGGTTTGCAGAATGGCGTTTACCGAGATTTCGCGAATTTAGCTACGAACAGTGTATTTGTGTGGGCAGAAAAGACTTCTATCCCTTATCATGGTTTGCAACCGGGACGCTTTATACAGCTTACCAACGAAGATACCAAAGCCTTAAAAGACAACATTGCTGAAATCAATTACATCGCTCCGAGAATGAGTCTTTCTGGAGAGTTTTCTGTAAGTAGAGATACGAAGAACGGTTCTTTCCAAGTGATGGGCACTACGCCAGATATTCGGCAAATAAAAGCAGTTACCATTGGTGAAGGACGATTTTTAGACGAGCTCGATGGTGCTCAAATGCGAAAAATAGCAGTCATTGGACCGCGTGTGGCGGAAGTGCTTTTCGGAATCGAAGACCCCATCGGGAAATACATCAACATTAAAGGAAGTTTTTTTAAAGTGGTAGGCGTTTTTAAATTGGAAAATACTTCTGGAGGTGACGGCAGAAACGATGCTCAAACCATTTACATTCCCTTGAGTACTTTGCAACGTACTTTCAATCAAGTGAATTATGTGGACAGTTACGCTATCAACATTAAACCAGGCATTAGTGTTGCCGTGGTGGAAAGTAAGATAAAAGCTTTTTTAGAACTGAAACACGACATCTCTCCTGACGATGCTCGAGCCATTGGTTCGTGGAATGCAGAAAAAGAGTTTCAAAACATCAGCGGTTTGTTTGCGGGCATCAATGTGTTTAACTGGATTGTTGGTATCGGTACCATTATCGCAGGTATTGTTGGCGTAAGCAATATCATGCTTATCATCGTTAAAGAACGCACGCGCGAAATTGGCGTACGCAAAGCACTGGGCGCCACTCCTTGGTCGATTGTCGGATTAATTATTCAGGAATCCATTGTCATTACTTCGGTTTCTGGCTATATGGGTTTGGTGTGCGGCGTGGGAGTTATACAAGGCATTAGCTTTTTGATGGATAAATTCAATGTGAAAAGTGATTACTTTTCGCATCCAGAAATTAATTTTCACATGGCAATAACAGCCACCATTATTCTTGTTGTTTCTGGCTCCTTAGCGGGATTAATTCCTGCCATGAAAGCCTCCAGAATTAATCCGATAGAAGCTTTACGAACCGAATAATTTAGTATTCTTTATGAAAAAAATCATCGTTACAATTGTTGTTTTAGGTATTCTCGCTTTGTTTGTGTGGACCGGTGTTTTCTTGTATCGACAATCAGAACAAAAACCAATTGTTTTTGAAACAGGGCAACCACTTATCACCAATATTATTCAGAAAACAATTGCTACCGGATCCATTGTGCCTAAAAAACAAATCGCGATTAAGCCCAGAGTTTCAGGTATTGTGGAAGAGCTGTTTGTGAATCCGGGCGACTTAGTTAAAACCGGACAAAAAATAGCGGAAATAAAAATCATTCCGAACATTGTAACGCTTAATGATGCTGAAACGCAATTGGATAAAGCCAAAATTAATTACGATGCCGAGAAAATAGTATTTGATAGAGAAAAACAATTGTATGATCAAAAAGTAATTGCTGACGCGGAGTATACACAGGAAGTCTCGAAAATGGATCTCGCGAAAGCGGACTTACAATCGTCTACCAATAATTTGCAATTGGTGCAGAACGGAGCTTCCAAACAATCGGGACAATCGTCCAACATTGTGTATTCCACTTCTGAAGGAATGGTGCTGGACGTTCCGGTAAAAAAGGGAAGTTCTGTGATTGAAAGCAATACCTTTAATGATGGCACCACGATTGCCGACGTTGCCGACATGAACCAACTGATGTTTCAAGGAAACGTAGATGAATCGGAAGTAGGTAAACTTAAAATTGGCATGCCCATTAACATCGTAATTGCAGCCATCGAAAATAAAACGTTTCATGCTACATTGGAGTACATAGCGCCGCAAGGAACTACTGTGCAAGGCGCTATTCAGTTTGAAGTGCGCGCTACCGTGAAACAAGAAGGCGGTACTTTTATTCGTGCTGGTTACAGTGCCAATGCCGAAATTGTGTTGGCGAAAAAAGACAGTGTATTAGCACTTCCGGAAGGTTTGGTGGTTTTTAAAATCGATTCCACTTTTGTGGATGTGGAAACCAAGCCGCAAACATTTGTACGGACGTATATCAAAACTGGCTTGTCGGATGGGGTGAACATTGAAATCCTCCACGGCATCCAACTGAAAGACAAGATAAAGAAACAAGAAGGTATTCCGTTTAACCCAGGAACTACCAATTAAGCACCAACCCACCTTAATCTCTTTTACTGAAACAATGAGCTGTTAGTGTCCTACTTACAGCTCTTAGTGTCATACTAACAGTTCTTAGGAACATACTTAGAGCTCTTAGTACCATACTAACAGTTCTTAGTACCATACTAACAGTTCTTAGTGTCATTCTAACAGTTCTTAGTGTCATACTAACAGCTCTTAGTGTCATGCTAACAGCTCTTAGTGTGATACTAACAGCTTCGACTGGCTCAGTCACAGTTCATTCTCTCTCAGTCAGAATTCATTCTTTCGTACTTTCTGTTTCATTTTTTTAGTAAGGAATACATTATTGAAAAGGAATAACTCAATAGTTTTAGGAATGAGAAAAATTCCTCGCGAATGGTATTCAACGTAAGTAAAATTGACTTGAAAAATTAATGTTTTGAATAGAAAAGCAACACATTTGAGTTGAAATAGAAATGAGTTAATCAGACTTAGAAGTAAGGTGTGCCTAATTGAAAAATATGAAATTTTTTTTAGACAAGGAATATTTAAGGGGTGTTTTGAAAGATGCTAAAATAAAAGAGAGTTCTATAATTTTAGATATAAAACAGATTAAGGAGATAGAAAACTTGATTGAGCTAAATTCTCTTGAAGAAATTAAAAAAGGTCGATGTTTGTTTAGATAATGTTTTAGATATACTAGTTTGGTTTGGACTTGATGAAGAATTTCACGAGCAATTAATAAACGAATGTATTATTCAATTAGAGAAAACTAAACGTAACAAAACCTAAACTTCATTCGAAAGCAGTTTAGCCAACCATTACGTCAATATGGCTAACGTGAGAATATATCGCTTTGTAAAATTGCAATTGAAAGCTGCGGACAAAAAATGCTTGCTTCCTATTTTAAACTATATCAAACTTTGTCCACCAATAATTTTTCGGAAGCTGTGTAGCTAAGCGTTTCGGCACTTTTCTTTCCGTAGCTAATCACCATACTTTTATCAAACGTTTCGATGGAATGTATTTTTATTTTTAATCCGAGGTGAAGATTCCGGCTGTTTAAGAAACGAAGGAAATCGTCAGACGAATTAATGACAGCGCATATTTTAACGGTTTCTCCCGCTTTGCAATCGCTCAACGATTTGTATTCTTTCCACGTAATCTTTCCGTTTTTATCCGGAATGGGAGCGCCGTGAGGATCTGTTTTCGGAAAGCCGAGTAAACCATCCATTTTATCAAAAAAAACAGACGAATGAATGTGTTCAATTTGTTCCGCAATGGCATGCACTTCTTCCCAACCAAATCCCATCTTTTCAAATAAAAACATTTCGGTTAACCGATGTTTGCGAATAATTAATCCAGCTTCTTTTTTTCCTTTTTCAGTGAGATGAAGCGGTTGATAGCTTTTGTAATGCACCATTCCTTTTTCCGCCAGTTTCTTCATCATGCTGGTAACGGTAGACATTTTTATATCCAAATGTTTGGACAATTCTTTCACGTTTGCTTCGCCATTTTTGTCGGCGAGGTTAAAGAGGGCTTTTAAATAATTTTCTTCCGTGAATGAATACATATCGCAAATATACATTCAAAAAAATATTTTTTCGAAGTATTAAAAAAGCCTTCAATTCTGAAGGCTTTTTTATTTTGTGATCCCGCTGGGATTCGAACCCAGGACCCCTACATTAAAAGT
>JBDTAC010000031.1 GCA_039924845.1 Bacteroidia bacterium | reverse complement strand
AATATCTTTGTATCTTGTTCTATCTTGACTCTTGTATCTTACGTTCTGGCATCTTGCTCTTAGCTTCTTCTCGAATCACCAAATCGTCAAATTCTATATTCAGCAAATTTTCAGGCTTGTAATAAGTATCTTTGCAAAATTATGAGCAAGCACGGCAGGATTTTAGTGGCAATGAGCGGAGGGGTTGATAGTTCGGTAGCAGCAGTTATGCTGCATGAGCAGGGCTATGAAGTGATAGGGCTTACTATGAAAACCTGGGACTACGCCTCGTCTGGCGGAAGTTCAAAAGAAACCGGCTGCTGCAGCCTTGACAGCATTAATGATGCCCGCGCTTTAGCAGTTGGTTATGGCTTTCCTCATTACATATTAGATATAAGAAGTGAGTTCGGTGATTTTGTGATCGACAATTTTGTGGATGAGTACCTGGCCGGCCGCACCCCTAACCCGTGTGTGTTATGCAATACGCATATAAAGTGGGAAGCGTTATTAAAACGTGCAGATATGTTGGGCTGCGACTTCATTGCAACCGGACATTATGCACAAATTCGTTTTGAAAATAATCGCTACGTTGTTTCCAAAGGTTTGGATGAAACCAAAGATCAATCCTACGTTTTATGGGGATTAACGCAAGAAAGTTTGAAGCGCACTATTTTTCCTTTGGGAGGCTTTCATAAAAAAGAAATTCGCCAAATGGCGAAAGACAGAGGCTACGAAGAGCTTGCCAACAAAAGCGAAAGCTATGAAATTTGTTTTGTTCCAGACAATGATTACCGCGGTTTTTTAAAACGTAAAGTGGAAGGTTTGGAAGAAAAAGTGGATGGCGGCGATTTTGTTTTAACCAACGGAGAAAAAATTGGCAAACACAAAGGGTATCCGTTTTATACGATTGGTCAACGCAAAGGCTTGGAAATTGCTTTGGGAGAACCAGTTTTTGTTACAGAAATTATTCCGGAAACAAATACAGTTGTGCTCGGTTCCAAACAAGATTTGGAAAAACAACAAATGTCGGTGCGAAATTTCAATCTTGTCAAATATGCAAGTTTGCCCGAAAATTTTGAAACACTTACAAAAATAAGATACAAAGATCCAGGAACGATGAGCTTTGTTACAGAGAAAAACGGAAAATTAGAAGTACTTTTTCATCAACCAGTTTCAGCAATTGCGCCTGGACAATCAGCGGTATTTTACGAAGGAAATGATTTAATTGGCGGTGGGTTTATCGAACGTCAACTTTAAACGGATGAAAAAAAGTTTTCTTAAACATTTTTAAAAATGGCTTCGAAAAAATATTTTTTTCAGCACCTTTTTTTACTCGGAATTTTTTTTTCGATTGTCTTGTTTTCTTGTAAAAAAGATACGCCAGCTTCCATTAATTTCGGATACAATTACTTTCCATACAAAGTAAATAATTATTGGATTTACGATGTAGATTCCTTGGTGTTTAACAGTTTCACAAACAAAGTGGATACTTTTATTTTTCAAGAAAAAGAACACATTGACTCCATTATTAAAGACAATACAGGGAGACCAACTTATGTGATTAGTCGCTATAAAAGAGTTTACAATCCAAGTATTCCTTACAATAATGAAACGTGGATTTTTAAAAATGTTTGTGTAGCAAATATCACTACCACTACAGCGGAGCGCGTGGAAGACAATCAGCGTTTCGTAAAATTAATTTTTCCGACACAATTAAATACTACATGGAACGGCAATGCTCAGAACACGCTGGGCGATTGGAATTATCAATATACTGCTGTTGATATTCCGGCAACATACGAGAGCAAACGATTTGATTCTACCGCAACCGTAACACAAATCAATAATACCAATCTTATTCAAAAGCAATATTATATTGAAGTATATGCACGCAATGTGGGTTTGGTGTACAAACAAATTATTGATGTACAATCTGACAGTATTACGGCAATGCCTTTAATGAACCGTATTAATAGCGGAATTGAATATACGATGACAATTAACTCTTACGGCAACGATTAAAAAATAATTTTTCAAAACTTAAAAAATGAAAAAAATAATTTTACTTTTTTTAATTGTTTGCTCCTCTATAATGAGCCAAGCGCAAGCACCTACCAAATATTTTATTCGCTTTACGGATAAAAATAGCAGCCCCTACTCTATTTCTAATCCTTCCGCGTTTCTGTCGGCAAAAGCCATCAACAGAAGATTAGCACACGGCATTAGTGTAAACGAAACGGATATTCCCGTTAATCAATGGTATTTAGATAGCTTGACAAATATCGGTGTAACGCTTTTAAATATTTCACGTTGGTTCAATGGAGTTTCAATTTATACAACTGATTCTACAAAATTAATACGCATAAATGCTTTACCATTTGTGGTTTCTTCCACTCCTGTTTTTAGGATAAACCCAAATGGAAATTCAGCAGGAAACATTAAAAATTTAGTGGAAAATTCGCGCGCGCCTTTAAATCCTGAAACTTCAGGATATAATTATGGCGTTTCCTATAATCAGATTCATCAAATAAATGGTGATTGTTTACACAACTCAGGATTTCACGGAGAAGGAATGACGATTGCTATTTTAGATGCCGGCTTTAATGGTGCTGATACAATGCTGGTTTTCGATAGTTTACGTACCAATAATCAAATACTCGGAACCAAAGATTTTGTACAACCTGGCGGAAATGTTTACACACAATATATACATGGAATGGATGTATTATCAACCATTGGAGGTAATCTTCCAGGACAATTAGTTGGTACTGCACCAAAAGCAAAATTTTATTTATTGCGCAGTGAGGATGCTGCTACAGAAAATATTATTGAAGAATACAATTGGGTTTCTGCTGCCGAATATGCCGACAGCGCGGGAGCTGATATTATAAGCACATCCTTGGGCTATACCACATTTGATAAAGCCTATCAAAATCACACTTATTCAGAAACAAACGGACATACAGCTCCTATAACTATTGCTGCAGAAATGGCTTCAGACAAAGGGATATTAGTGGTTTGCAGTGCTGGAAATTCCGCAACACAACCTTGGCATTACATTGGTTTTCCTGCGGATGCAGATAGCGTACTAACAGTGGGAGCAGTTGAACCTAATGGAATATACGCTTCTTTTAGCTCTACCGGTCCTACAGTAGATCATCGTGTAAAACCAGATGTAGCGGCTCAGGGAGATCCTGCAGTAGTTGCTAATCAAGCTGGAGGAATTACTTACGAAAGTGGCACTTCTTTTTCTTGTCCAATAACAGCGGGTGCAGTAGCATGTTTGTGGCAAGCACATCCAACACTGAGTAATATGCAATTGATACAAAGTATTCGCGAAAGTGCCAATCAATACACACATCCAGATTCTTTGCTGGGTTACGGCATTCCTGATTTTTGTGCTGCAAGCACTATTTTAACAGGAATGGATGAACTCGGAATTTCTGCTGGAAATATGTTAAGCGCATCTATTTATCCAAATCCTTTTCAAGGAAATTTTTATTGTTCCGTGCGTTGTTCCGTTAATACTGTTGCGATTATTCAATTACGCGATGTACTCGGAAGGCTTATCTTCAGTACCGAAAAAACAATTTATTCAAATTCGGATAACATTTTATATTTCGATAAAGAAAGTGAGATAAGGAGCGGAATTTATTTTTTGAATATTTCCACTTCTCTACAAAATCGCACTCTTAAGTTGGTGAAAGAATAAGTTATAAAAGGATTAGATGATTTTCTGAGCTAAATTTAGCAGCTCGAAAAAATAATTTTTCAAACGCTTTTTTGCGGATGATTTTGAGCCATACTCCATCGGGGGCAAGTATTGCAATGATTTCTTCTCAAGAAACATCCTGAAAAAAGAATACTACAAGAAAGCAAAAACAGGAAATAAACGAACATTTTTTTACAGTATTTTTTCATCCGAAATCTTTTTACAAAGTTATTTTTTTTCTGCTTTACCTTGAACAGAAACAGCTAAATTATTTTTCAATAATTGATTATTGGGATTTATTTTCAAACCTTTTTCGCCAGCAGTAATCGCGTTGTCCCACTGTTTCAACATATTGTAAGAAGTACAAATATTGTTGTACGCCAAATCATAATCTGGTTTAAGTTGCAATGCTTTGTTAGCTGCATCAATACTCATTTGATAATTTCCGGCTAAATAATATTGCAAACTCAAATTCAAATAATTCTCGGCTGTCGGATTTTGTTTCACCAATTGAAAAGCTGTATTTAAATTGGAAGAATCTTTTGTACTGGATATATTATTGAACGTAAGCTCTTTTTGATACAAATTTTTCATTCCAAAATGGTCTGGACTGATTGCTAATCCTTGTTTTAAAATATCAAGTGCCTCTTTTGTTCTACCTTGTTCTGCTAAAAATTTTCCGTAAAAATAATAGCATTCTGGATTTTTAGGATCGCAGACTAAACCTTTTTTATAATTTACTTCTGCTTCCGCAACTTTATTTTCCGCATTTTTCAATACACCTAAATTGATGTAAATATAGGAGTAGTTGGGCCAAATAGACTGAGCTTTATCGAAACAGGATTCCGCTAAAGGGAAATTTCCTATAGCCATTACAGCATTTCCGTAATTCATCCAACCTCTTCCATTGTTCGGGCTTTTTTCTGTTACATCTTTCCACAACAATACATCCGAACTCCAAATTTTATTTCGGTAATGTGCTCCGTAGGCATTTGCTATCAATATAAACGATAAAAAAAGCAGAAAAAAGCTTTTTGAAAAAATATTTTTTTGAATCTGATTTTTATAGTTCTCACAAAGTAATCGAATGCTCCAAGAAAAAGAAATAAATAATCCGAGATACGGAAAAAAAGTACGGTGATCATTCAATACTTCGGCAAGCGGAACAACACTTGAAGTGGGAATAAGCGCAATGAAAAACCAAAGAATACCAAATGCAATCGGGCGTGTTTTTTCGTTTTTAGAAGTATAAATAGCAAGAAAAATTAATCCTAAAATAAAAAGTATTCCTGCCAAAAACCGATCATCAAAAACATTTGTAATTAATGTCCAATCGGTATCCGCCGAAAGATTCATCGGAAATAAAAAATCATTAAAATAATGAACAATTACAAAAGGCTGCGTAATGAGATATTGCAAGCGACTTCCGCCACCGAAAGTTAAATTTAGCGGCAACATTTTTTCATAAAAAATAAATAATATCGCGCCAAGCACAAATGCAGGAAGCGTTTCAAGAAAAACAGAAAAAAACATTTTGAAATTTCTTTTTTGAAAAAAATGTGCTAACGAAATTTTTTTTTCAAAAAATAGAATATAGAAAAACAGCAAAGGTGCAAACATAATACTTGGTTCTTTTACTGAAAAACCAATGATTACAGGTAATAAATAGAAATATTTTTTTCGCCACGAAGGTTTATAAATATAAATGATGAAAGCTAAAACAACCATTAAAGTGGAAAATAAATCGTCACGCGAAATAATGTAATTAACAGTTTCGGCATTTGCCGTGTGTAGCCAAAACCAAGCTACAGCGAAGAATGCAAAAAACTTATTGATTTCACTTTTAAAAGCGGTATCAAAAATAGTGAGAATGAAAAAGTAGAATAAAATACCGAGCGCAATAAAAGAGCAAAAAATAGTACAGTGAAAATAAAAAGGAATCGGATGATTTTGCCCACCAAGCCAAACATCTATCGCGTTCAGCGTGGTAAGTCCTGGACGATACGTTTGATTTGCCGGCAAAGTGCTAAAAGTAGTGGCATCTGTAAAAAAATGCGGAATATTTTTAAGCGATAAAATAGCCGTATTATTGACAATCGTATGCGAATCATCAAATTGAAAAGGATTGTTGAAATGATTGGAATAAATATAAAAGACGAGCAAAATCAATGTTGTCCAGAGGACTAACCAAAAATATTTTTTTTTATCCATTTTCCTGTTTCAAATCTATCCCCGAATATAAAAAATATTTTTAAAACGCTTCGGCAATATTAAAATAAAAAACACCTTGCTCCTGTTGCGTAATACCATAATCTAAACGCATATTCAGTTTTTCAGAACTGTTAATGGCATAACGAATGCCGCCACCAGCAGTATATTTTAGTTCATTAATCGTAATGTCCTGAATGGTATGGCTGACTTCTCCCAAACCAAAAAAACCGACAAGTCCAAAACGCCACCAAACCGGAACTCGATATTCCGCTTGCCCTGCAACCAAATCATTGTCTTTAAAACGACCTTGGTAAAAACCGCGCATCATATCAGAACCGCCTAAAGAAGCCAAGCTTCTGACAGGAACATTTCCATTATTTATATTGCAAACAATTTGTCCAGCTAATACTTGATCTTCATAAATTGTTACGTATTTCCGCATATCTAAAAGATAATTTGTATAATTAAAAGTACTTCCTAAAACACTTCCAAAAACAGTATAGGTCATTTGCGCAAATTGTCCTTTTGTGGGCCAAAAAGCATTGTTTCGATTGTCGAATGCCGCAATTAATCCCAAGCCAGAAGTAGTTCCGCCAAAACGTCCTACAACATTTTCTTGATCAAAAAGTCCGTTGGCAGTATAATCTAAATCAATCACTCGCTGCAATTCGTAAGAAATACCTACAAAAAATTGTTCGTATATTTTTTTCATGAATTCGGGATGAATGTAAAATTGGCGATACGTATAATTTTCCACATTGTTATCGGGCGTGTTGTTTCCAATTCCCCAAAATTTATCCGGAAAATAGCTGTACGAAAAATAATTTTTCAAAATGTATTTTTCGCCCGGAAAAAAAATATCGCCAGAAGCCACTACAATCGTTTGCTTATCTAAGGTGTACAAGCCAAGCAAATTCATATTGGATGTTCGTAAATTATTATCTTTTTTTTGATATTTGAAAAAATACGAAGCCAATCCTCCGAAACCCCAACTTGTTTCGGGCGATTCTGTAATAGCAGGAAATAACAAAAAAGGTTTTTTATGTGGAAATCGAATCGAATCCTGAATGCCGCTAGAGGTTTTGGCAGAAACGCTAGCACTCAATAAAATTGCAAAAACTAAATACTTGAAACGCATAAAATGTAATAAGCGGCTAAATTAAGGCTAATTTGTTATTTTAAATGGCGGGCTTTGAAAAATTATTTTTTTGAGATGGTAAATTTTGTATTTATCTAAGAGGAAATTAAAATGGACGCAAATCCAAGTGCGCAAAAATTAAAAGATACGCAATGACAAAAGGCGTAGAAATAAGCACCGCATCAAAGCGATCTAAAATTCCACCATGTCCAGGTAAAATTTTTCCGGAATCCTTTACGTTAATACTGCGTTTAAAAAGCGATTCTACCAAATCGCCTAAAGAGCCGATAATGCTCACAATTAATGCAATTACAATCCAATCAACCAAACGTAATTGAGTGAAAAAATGAGCAATTACAAAAGCAATTGCAATGCTTAAAATAACACCGCCAATGGTTCCTTCCCATGTTTTTTTTGGTGAAATACGCTCGAATAATTTATGTTTCCCAAAAGCTCTTCCGCACAAATACGCACCTGTATCGTTTGTCCACATCAAGAAAAAATAGCCAAGAATAATTTTTGAAGGATTGTAATTAATATATTGGAAATACAATAAGTCTAAAAGTCCAAAAGGAAGTGCAACATAAAATACTCCCAAAAATGTGTAAGCAATATTGGTAAATGGTTTTTCTTTTTTACGAAACAACTCAACTATGAAAGCAGTAAAGAAAATCGGAATGATAATAACCATTAAAACAAAAAAGGAAATCGGAAGATTATATGTTTCAAATGGATTTGCAAATGAAATATAAACCAACGCTCCGATAATAATTCCAAAATATTTTTGTGGATGAATGTTATCTCTTTCCACCAGCGAATAAAATTCCAATAAACCAAGCACAGTAATTAGTAAAAATAACGCAGCGAAGGAATAATAATTCCAAAGAATGCAACCAATTAAAACGGCTACAAATAAAATTCCGGTAAGTGTACGTTGAAAAAAATTATTCATTTTTATCTTGATTAAGTATTTGCGTGGCTCGCATCGCATCATCACGATTTACGTAAAGTTCTAAGGCTCCAATTTTATAAAAAGAATCTTGGTGATTTATAATTACGTTCGGAATTTCCTCACTATCCAAAATCGTTTTATATAAATTAACAGTATAATTATTTGCCGAACTAAAAACCATAACCCAATCTTTTTCCATGAAATTTAGGCTTGAACAGAAATATCATCAATCAAAAAAACAAAAATATCTCGCGGTCCGTGCGCTCCTTGAATCAATGTTTTTTCAATGTCAGAAGTGCTGCTTGCTCCTGAAATAGCAGTAATCATTGAAGGTAATTTATTTTCATATTTCGCAGTTATTTGTTTCAACGCTTCTTTCAACGTAAACACCAATTGCGAAGAATAGGCGACCACCAAATGCACTTCCGAATAAAAAGGCAATCGTCTGCCAGATGCTTGGCGCGAACTTACCAAAACAGTTCCAGTGCGCGCAACAAGCGATTCGCAAGTAGTAAGTCCAATTTTTGCAGCGGCTAAATTTTCGGACGAATCAAAAAAAGAAATTTTTTCTTTCTTAAGCAATTCTTTTATCTCGGGTTCGAAACAAAAAATATCCGACCAATTATTATCTTTAATCAAAAAAGAAAAGTTCTCTAAAAATTCATTTTCGTTTTCACAAAAAATAAATTTTCCGTTAAGTGCGGAAAATTTTTGAGCAAAAGTTATTTCTAATGAATCTTCGGAAGCCTTGTAAATAGGAGATGAGAAATCTAAATTACTGTAATCGGTTTCTGATTTATACATCAATGCCTTTCTGATTTTCTTCAGCATTTTTTCTTTTGATGTACTTTCCTGCATGATGTAGCGCGTGTTAAAATTTCACGTTCAAAAAATTATTTTTTCAAGACTGCTTTTCGTCGCCTGCCGAAATAGTTGGAACAGCTGGTTTTTCTGCTTCACTCTGCGGAACAGTAACTACAATATTTTCAGGAGAAGTGGAAGTGCTTGTTGTCGTATTTTGAATCACTTTTTTTTCTACAAATTCAGGTTTATCAAAAGGACGTTTTCCAAAAATAGTTTCCAAATCTTCTTTGAAAATAACTTCTCTTTCTAATAATAAGTTGGCTAATTTCGAAAGTAATTCTTGATTTTTTGTCAATAAATCTTTCGTGCGTTTGTAAGCGCTTTCTATCAATGCACTCACTTCGTTGTCAATCAATTCAGCGGTTTTTTCGCTGTAAGGTTTTGTAAATCCATATTCATTTGCTCCGCTCGAATCGTAAAAACTAACGTTTCCGATTTTTTTACTCAAACCATAATACACCACCATCGCATAAGCTTGTTTCGTAATTTTTTCCAAATCGCTCAAAGCACCGGTAGATATTTTTCCAAAAATAATTTCTTCGGCAGCCCTTCCGCCAAGCGCGGCACACATTTCATCAAAGAGTTGTTCGGTAGTTGTAATCTGGCGTTCTTCTGGCAAATACCAAGCAGCACCTAACGATCTTCCTCTCGGCACGATGGTTACTTTTACCAATGGATGCGCGTGTTCCAACAACCAACTTACAGAAGCGTGACCAGCTTCGTGATACGCAATCACCTTTTTTTCTTGAACGGAAATAATTTTATTTTTCTTTTCCAATCCTCCGATAATACGATCTACTGCATCTAAAAAATCTTGCTTTCCAATCATTAATTTTTCGTGACGTGCTGCAATCAAAGCCGCTTCATTACAGATATTGGCAATATCAGCACCCGAAAATCCGGGTGTTTGTTTTGCCAAAAAATCCACTTCCACCGTTTGGTCAATTTTCAACGGTTTTAAATGCACTGCAAAAATTTCTTTTCGCTCGTTTAAATCCGGCATATCCACATAAATTTGTCTATCAAAACGACCTGCACGCATCAAAGCGCGATCTAAAATATCCGCACGATTTGTTGCGGCTAAAATAATAACGCCACTATTTGTTCCGAAACCATCCATTTCAGTGAGTAATTGGTTGAGCGTATTTTCGCGTTCATCATTTGCTCCGTGAGCTGGGTTTTTACCACGCGCTCTTCCAATCGCATCAATTTCATCAATAAAAATAATACAAGGAGCTTTTTC
>JBDTAC010000030.1 GCA_039924845.1 Bacteroidia bacterium | reverse complement strand
CTACAAATCGGCTTACAGAATGTGCTGTGCTGCCTGTGATACTTAATAAATAAGTTCCGGCAGATAATCCGTCAGTAGTAAACGGAATTTTATTTTCACCTGGCATGGTATTATCATTCATTGTTTTCATCAATTTCCCCTGTAAATCATAAAAATTGAGAACTACATTTTCAGATTTATCCGTGCTGAAAGCAACAGTACCATTGTTAATCATCGGATTTGGATAAATAACGACACTTGTTTTTGAAATAGATTGTTCAGGAACGCCTGTAGTAAAGGCATGAAAATAATTATCGCATGACCACATTCCGCGACCATGTGTACCCACATAAATCATTCCTGAGTTATTTATATTCGACCACCAATAAGGCAGTGTTTGTTGGCGAATCATCAATACAGGACAATTCGGCATTTCGTTGTTATTGGCTTGCGTCCAAACAGTACCGGCACCTTGCGTAATGTCTGCAGTTACCCATACGCCGTATTCACTACCTATAATTACTTCTTTCGGATTGTCTTTGGTAATTAAATCAGAATACAAAGGCATTTTAGGCAAATTGCCTTGAGCAGATGTAAATGTAGGTGATGCGGATAAAGCATTATTGGAATACATTACATACGTATTGTTACCATAATTACCAAGTGTTATCACCACATTGTTTCCGTTGTTTGGATCTACAGCAATACGAGTAATGTATTGCCCGCCGCCGTTAATAATTGTTTTGGTTGTTTCCACGTGTTGAGCGGAGGAAACATCTCCGGTAACGGAATCAATAAAAGGAACGCCATGAACTGGGAATCCATCGGAATGTAATATTTGTGACAGGTTATCCACTCTCGATAATTGTCCTCCGCTTGTACCGACAAACAAATGATCTCCATCAGGCGAAAAAGCCATAGTAGTAACTTCTCCATTTACATTGGGAGTAATTTGATACCAATACGGTGTTGTTGAAAAATCAATTGGTCTTACGGTCATCCAAACGCCACTGGCTCCATCATACCCTACAACTAATTTTGATTGTACTAAATCTTGTATCTGATAAGTACTGTCCTTTAGAAATGGGGTATTTGTTACAAAACTAAAAGGGGTGCTGTTATTGCGTGGACTTACAGTATGAACTGTATCGCCAACAGCATAGTTTTTATCGGCAATAAACATTGTGGAATCATGGCTTAATGGGTCGTTTGCGCTTTCATATAAAGCTGTAGGAACCACAAAAATATTTTGAGTTAAAGCTGCAAGACGGATACTGTAAAACTGAGCAAATGAAGCACCTTGGTTAGACGAGCGAACAATTGGACTATTCGGCGAACCGGCAAAAAAAGCATTTCCATTTAATTGAGATATTTCTGCATCTACACCATCGCCGCCATTTATTTCGGCAGCATCCATGATAGGTGTGGAGTTACCACTGATGTAATTGGTTCCATTATCTTGTGCTCCACCCATCATTCCATAATTATTAACTTGCGTCGGCTGAAAAGCAACGGAATAATTTTGAGTAACATCGTATCCTCTGTTGTAGGCATTAAAAGTAACACCGCCATCCAATGATTTATAAACTCCACCATCGTTTCCAAAATAAACGGTATTTGGATTGGTTAAATCAAATGTTATAGCGTGTTGATCAGGATGTACATAATACGCATAGCCTGGGAAGCCGAAATAATTGCTGATGCTTGTCCATTGTCCAGCACCTGGTGTACTCGTGTTGGTTTGTGTCCAAGAATACAACGTAGTACCGCCAACTATCACCTTGTATTTATTGTTCGGATAAACGGCGATAATATTATCATACGTCCCTTGACCTGATAAAGTCTCTCCACCTCCTGAAGCAAAAGGATTAAATAAAATGCTGCCGCCAGGTCCAATATCATTCCAAGTTGCACCTTTGTCCACAGATTGATAAATACCTATTAATCCACCTGAACCATTTGCTAGTGAAGCATATAAATAATTAGGATCTTGTGGTGCGATGGCAAGCGAAATCATATTGCCACCTGGTAAGGAAGTACCCACTTTTGTAAATGAACCTGGAAGCCCAGTGCTGGATGTGAAACAAGCAGCACCAATAGCTGCAAAAACAGAACCGTCGGATGCAACTTCTACGTCATCAGAAGCTGATGTTCGGGTAGTATTTTCAATCGTCCAAGTAGCTCCTGCATTTTGTGAAATATACAAACCTCGTGCGCTTGCCGCATATATTCTGTTAGAATCAACAGGATCGGAAGCTAATTTTTGGAATTCAGTAGTCCATGGAGTATAAGCTTGGTTTGCAGGAGGAATGGTAGCGGCAAGTCTATTAAAGGTATTGCCATCATCAACAGATTTCCAAATTCCACCGCCTGTAAATCCGCCAGAACCAATCCCTAAAGCTTGGTAAGTAACCCCTTCTCCTGTTCCGAAATAAATATCTCCGTTAGCGGATTGGGTGATACACGTTACGCAAAGGTTTTGTAATTGGTCATTGTATTTCGACCAAGTGCTACCAGCGTTATTGGATATCCAAAGTCCACCAGAAACACTTCCAGCAAATATATGGTTATGATTGTATTTGTCCACAAGTATGGCTCTTGTTCTGCCTCCTACATTGTCTGGACCATTTTCTTTCCAATTTAAAACGATACTACTTTGGGTAGAATTGGTAGAACTTGCTTTTCGCATATTATTTTTTGAGAAATTTTCTACGGCAAGTTGTGCCTTGATAACATCATTGGGATCAACCACGCCTGTCTTTGTATTTTTCCTACGGTTGTTGAAATAGTCAAACTCTCCGCGAAAACCTCTGTCCTGGTCATCGTCGCTAACGTTTTTAGTAGTATTCGGTTGATAGCGGCGCGTGTGTTGAGACGCTACCGAGAGTATTGCAACGAATGCGATTCCTCCCAAAAACGTTGCGGATGCAGCGATTGCTAACTTGTTAGTTTTTTTCATGTTTTAAGTATTGAATAGTTTAAATTCAGCACCTAAAAGTAGAACTTTATTTTCTGAAAAAAAAATTTTTCAACGATTTTTTTTCAACATCGGATAAATACCTAAGGCTTGAAAAATTAATTTTTCAATACGAAAAGCAGTGGAAATTATTTATTTCAGAACTACAAATTTTGTATTCCAAGTATTTTTATTTTTTCCATAAATATTCAATAAATACGTTCCGGAAATTAAATTTTTAGTTGTAAAATTGATATTATTTCGTCCCGCATTGGCATAAAAACTAAATGTTTCAAGCAATTCTCCTTTTAAATTAAAAATATTTACGGTCAAATTTTCAGATTTATTGTCTTTAAAACTAACCGTTCCATTTTCTTTTATTGGATCTGGATAAACGACGATATTGCTTGTTGAAAATTTATTTTCGGGAACGCCAGTTGTATAAGGATGTAAATAGTTATCGCACGACCACAATCCTCTGCCGTAGGTTGCGGCATATATTTTCCCAGAATTATTAATATTGCTCCACCAATAAGGAGCTGTTTGCTGGCGAAGCATCAATACTGGTACATTTGGCATTTGATTATTATTTTCGGATGTCCAAACAGTGCTATTGCCTTGTGTAATATCAGTAGTTGCCCAAATGCCATGTTCTGTTCCTAATATCACTTCGTGCGGATTATCTTTTGTGATTAAAGCGGAATAAACCGGCATTTTCGGAAGATTACCTTGCACGTTTGTAAATGTTGGCGAAGCGGATAAAGCATTGTTGGAATATTTAACATAACTCGGACTTCCATAACTGCCCATTGTGATAACAATATTGTTTCCATTATTTGGATCAACCGCAATGCGTGTAACATACTGACTTACATCAGCTATTACATCAGTTATTTCCACGTGTTGAGCTGAAGAAATATCTCCGGTAACGGAATCAATAACAGAAACTCCGTGAACAGGAATATTATCTGAATGTAAAATAGCAGAAAGATTATCAACGCGTTCAATTTGTCCATTATCTGTACCAACAAATAAATGGTCGCCATCGCCTGTCCAAGCCATTGTTGAAACATCTCCGCTAACATTACATATTTGATACCAATAAGGTGTATAAATCCCTGTCTCTATTGGGCGAACAGTCATCCAAACACCTTCAGAACCAGAAAACCCCTGAACTAATTTTGATTGAACAGGATCTTGTATTTTAACGGTATCCGTTTTGTTGATAGGATTAGTAGTTATGTAACTAAAAGGAACATTATTGTTGTACATACTTAAAAAATGGAGCGTATCTCCCGCAACATAATTAGAGTCAGAAATAAATGTAATAGAATCATGGCTTAATGGATCATTGGGACTTTCATACAATGCAAGTGGTGCAACCCCAGAATTAAGATAATTGTTTAAATTGGCTAGTCGAATACTGAATGGACTTGAAAAATTAGCACCATTATTAAGTGATCGTAAAACAGGTGTGTATTGTCCTGTTATAAAAAAAATACTTGGATTAAGCATTGATATTTCGCAATCACCACCATAACCTCCATTATAAGCATTTGGTCCAAAAATTTCTGTAGCATCCATTGGTGATGTTCCGTTTCCTCCCAAATAAAAAGTGCCACTATTACCCGTGCCACTTAAGCAGCCTTCTCCATTTGTTTCAAAAGGAGGGAAAGCAACAGAATAAGACTCCATCGCATTATAATATTTGTTGTAAGGAGCAAATGTTATACCTCCGTCAAAAGATTTATACACACCTTCATCATTGCCAAAATAAATAATATTTGGATTACTTGATGTAATTGCAATGGCGTGTTGATCTGTATTCGCAAAATAACTATCACCAGGTTCGGCAGCTTCAAAATCGCTTATGTTTGTCCATTGCCCCACACCTGGATTACTCGGATTCGTTTGTACCCAAGAATATAGAGTAACACCGCCTAATAAAATCTTATATTTATTATTTGGAAAAACAGTAATTATATTATCGTAAGTTCCTTGATATTCTGAGCTGGTACCATATTGAAATGGGCTAAATAAAGGTGAGCCACCTGGTCCGATGTCAATCCAAGTCGCACCTTTATCTGTTGATTGATAAATTCCTTCTAAAGTACCATCACTATTTGCTATGGAGGCATATAAATAATTGGGATCTTGAACTGCAATGGCAAGTGAAAATCCTGTTCCTGTTGGTAAAGTACTGCCAACAACAGTATATGATCCAGGTAACCCAGTTGCAGATGTATAACAAGAGGAACCAATAGCTGCAAAAACAGAACCATCAGAACCAACTTTTACGTCATACGAGTTTTGCGCTCGAGTACTATTTTCAATTGTCCACGTATTTCCGGCATTTTGAGAAATATACAATCCTCTAATGCTTGCAGCGTAAATCCTATTTGAATCTGTCGGATCGGAAGCTAATGCTGTAAAATTGGTATTCCAAAGTACACCCAGACTATTTACCGCAGGAACGGTATTGAGTAACACATTAAATGTATTTCCATCATCAGTTGATTTCCAAATTCCTCCACCAATAATGCCGCCATATCCAACACCAGTACTTTGATATGTCCCACCTTCTCCTGTTCCAAAATAAATATCTCCATTAGCGGATTGCGTAATACACGTTACTGCAAAATCAGCCAATTGATCATTGTAAGGTGACCAAGTGCTGCCTGCATTGTTCGAAATCCACAAGCCGCCTGAAACGGCTCCTGCAAAAATTCTATTTGAATTGTTTTTATCTATCAATATAGCGCGTGTTACTCCGCCCAGATTATCAGGACCTAATTCTGACCAATTTAAACCAATACTTTGTGTGGAATTGGAAGTATGATTTTTTCGTAATTGATTTACTGCTATTTCAGCATTTAATACATCTTTCGGATCAATCGTTCCTGTTTTTTGGTTTCTTCTTATTTTGAAAAAATAATCAGCAGCATTTTGGGCGGAATTATCTCCTTTGAAAAAATAATTTTTTGGAAGGATTTTTTTGTTTGCAAAAGAACCTAACAAAATGAAGGCAATTGCAGCGAATAAAAACAACGTGGTTTTTTTCATGACAAGAGTTTTAAAAAGAAAATGAATGACTATAGCATAGATTCAAAAGTAATGTTAATTTTTTGAAATCCAATTTATAATCATTTATCTACTATTTATTGCTTAGAAAAAAAAATTACATTTGCTTTTTTGAATATTGGGCAAAAAAAGGAGCTTGAAAAATTAATTTTTCAAGCTCCTTTTTACGCTGTATTTTGATTCCGGATTATCTTAGCAAATGCACAAATCCTTTTGATACGGAAGGGGCATTGTTGGAACATCTGGATTGGTATGTGGCAATCCAATAATAAACGCCTTCTGGCATTTTATCTCCTCGGCTGTTTTCCCCATTCCATTCTGCTTTATAATTGCTCGATTCAAATATTTTTTCGCCCCAGCGGTTAAATATTTTAATGTTAAAATTAGAGATATAATATTCTATTTGTGGTTCGTAACCTTGAAGCGGAATAAACACATCGTTTTTCCCATCTCCATTAGGTGTAAATACATTCGCCACACCTTTTGGATCTATTGTAATTCCAGGAGATGACACATCTATTAAAGATGTTTTACGCTTACAGCCACCCAAATACCATTGAACAGTATATTGATTGATGTTGGAAGGTAGTACCAAAATGGAATCAACTGGATTACCTACGGCAGTGGTATCGAAAAACCATTGAAATGGTCCACTTACCCCATTCGGCCCGTGTAAAGTTGTTACGGTATCTCCTGCACATAAACTTACGTTAATAGTAAGTGTATCGTGTGGCATTGCGGGTTGAGAAATAATAACAACACCTGTAGTGGAGCAAGAACCACTCTCCACCGTTAAGGTATATGTGCCAGCAGGTAATGCAGTTGCTGTTTGCGTTATCTGAACAGGATTGCTACTCCATGAATAAACATAGTTTGTAGTAGGACCTCCAGTAGCATTTGCAGTGGCGGATCCGATACTTTCTCCATAACAATTTTCATTTGATTGAGTAAACGTTACGGACATTTGTATTGGGCTTTTCACCGTATCCGTAAATGTTTTTATGCAACCTAAAGAATCCGTTACGGTTACGGAATAAGTACCAGGAGGCAAACCAGTAACCGAAGGCGTTGTTTTAGTAGGAGTAGTATTCCAAGAGTAAGTAAACGTACCGCTTCCACCACTTGTATTAACGGTTAATGATCCGTCATTTGCACCAAAACAAGTAACGTTTGAACGGTTAAATGTGGCTACGATTAATGGCGGTTGTTTTATGGTATCCCTAAATGATTTGGAACAACCTAAAGAATCCGTTATAGTAAGTGTATATACTCCTGCGGTTAGTCCGGTAGCCGTGGCGGTGGTTTGTGAAGGAGCAGTACTCCAAGAATAATTCAATTTTCCACTACCTCCAGATGCAGTAGCCGTTACGGTTCCTGTATTACCTCCATTACACATCACGTTACTATGTGTGTTTACAGAGCTTATCGCAGCAGGTTGTGAAATGATCACAGACGCTGAATTACTGCACCCTCCGTTATTAACGGTAAGTGTATAGGTGCCAGCTGTTAAAAAACTAATATTTTGTGTTGTTTGTCCACCAGGAGACCAAGAATAGGTATAGGTAGGAGTTGTTCCGCCAGAAACGTTTGTAATAACAGCACCATTATTAGAACCATTACACGTTACATTTGTTTTGGTGAAAGCAATTACAACAGGACTAGTTGTGATAGTATCTACAAATGATTGTGAACAACCTGAAGAATCAGTCACCGTAAGTGAATAATTTCCAGGTCCCAATCCTGTTATTGTTTGTGTAGTTTGCGAACCTAGATTCCAAGAATACGTGTAAGCTCCCTTGCCTCCACTTGGATTAGCAGTAGCAGTCGAATTATTTCCACCAGAACAATCTATGGTATTGCTAAAAACATTTTTTATTTGTGGGCTTTGCACCACCACCACATTGAGTTTATTGACACATCCTGCGCCGTCTTCTACACTAACGGTGTAGGTTCCAGCAGTAAGTCCTGTAATAGTTGGTGTTGTTTGTCCACCAGGTAACCATGAATATGTAAAAGGATTGCTCCCACCAGTATTTGAAATAGTTGCTGCCCCGTTATTACCGCCAAAACAAGTAACATTTGTTACTGTTGCGCTCGGAAGAAATGCCCCTATCCCTGCAAGCGGGATTTTAATTGAATCTATTGCAACATCTGGAGGACAAGCATTATCACGTACCGTAACTGTATAAGTACTTCCAGGATTTAAATTAGTAGCCGTAGCCGTTGTTTGAACAGGTGAAGTACTCCAAACATAACTAAACGGAGCAATGCCACCTGTAACAGTAACAGTAGCCGTTCCTTTAGTAGAGCAAGAATCTGAGGCTATAATAGATAAATTGAGTGGAGATGCAATACAAGTAGAAGTAATTTGAATTGCTTGTACAAATGCGTATCCTGCTGCATAAATCATATTGCCTTGTAATTTTAAATCACATACATTTCCTGCTAAAGGAGTAGTGGATATTAGATTTAAATTCGCATCGTATTGTTTAAAAACGTTTCCTGCTCCAACATATAAATTATCACAATTATCTACTTGTAAGCCTCCTGATAGGTATGGAGTTGGTGTTACTTGTACTTTTGCTAACATAGCACCTGTATTGAAATTCCATTTTTTGAGGGTGTCTCCATCATAAGTGTACATAAAATTAGGACTTATCGCAATCCCATTAAACCCTGTTGTAGGATTACCAACTACATAAGTTTGAGTAGAAGTATATTCCGCAAACTTATAGTTATCTCCTACTTGGTATGTAAACGGTGTTAATGCAGGGACAGGCATTTTTGTAATAATATTATTTAAAACAGTTGGATATTGCAAAGAAGTGCTCGTTGCCATGTAGGCAGATCCATAATTATCTAAAGCTAACAATGCAAAATCGTGGTAATTAGTGCCACTTGCAAGTACGTCAGTCGGCGGCATATTAACCATGTTTGTATCTAACATACATCCATTTTGAGCAGTTGTTGTATTTCCACCAGCAATAACACCTTGTTTGGTGCAATTATTAAAAGCGATTCGCCACATTTCTCCCATCAATGGATTTCCTGGAAATAATCCAGTTTGTGTTCCTACAGAATTTACTTTTAACACCCTTGCTCCACTCGCCCCGCTATTCCATCCTTCTATTAAATAAGACGTTCCTGATTTATTATCCACCGCAAAATCTCCATAAGCATTTGCAGATCCACTGAAGCCTGTAAACGTCCAAAGTATGGTACCTGCTGGACTCAATCCAATTTCCTGAAATGGATAAGTTCCTCCATAAATGTAAACATTTCCATATTTATCACAATCAATATCGTAAGCATCGTTGGTTCCCGTAAAAGTCGGAACGGTTGTCCAAGGGTCGATGACAACTGTTTTTGTTACATCATAAGAGCCTAAATGAAATGAAACCACATTTGCGCTCAGTTCGAATTTAGAGGAAATTTCAGCTCCATTTTGATATGAAGTTGTCGGTTGATGATCCGTTATTATACCAAAATCACTTATGATCTGAATATTCCCGCCGATTTCTTTTGATTTTTTCATATTAGAATAGCGCATTTTAATAAGCGATGCGTCTGCTCCTGGATGAAGTATAATAGCGTATTTTATCCCTTTTTTGTTGTTTGGAAAAGTATATTCTACATCAATATTGGGATATAAATTTTTGTAAATGATTTTTTTGTATGCAGAAGCCTTAATAGATGTTCCATGTATATCCTTTAAGTTAGCATAGGTATAATAATTATTTGCTTGATCTTCTGCTATTATTGTTGCATTCGGGTTGGCATCTATCCATTCTTCATTTACAAAATAGGATTTTGTCTGAGGTAAATCTTGAATGCTAATTTTCTTTTCTTCTAACAGATCTTTTTCTTTTTCCGTGATAGTCGGCACATCGTCATGCTTATACGTCAAGCCATTCGCTGTAAAATACATTTCCATCCCTTCATTACGAATTCCATACAACACTTTATCCGAAGTAAGATTCGTTGCGCCATCAAACTGCCCCATATTTTTAATAAAAAAGTTACTTTCGAAAGGATTTGCTCCAAGCCATTTTGTAGATCCAGGTGGAACAATCTGTTTTTTTACTTGAGATTCGACTTGATAGAAAGCGCCTATTGACAGACACAAGAATAATGCTTTTCCAAAAATGTAGTGATTCTTCATGAGTTATTTGTTTGATAGTAAATACCTTGCATTTGCTAAAATAATACATTACGAAGATATAAAAAAAATTAGATGCGGTAAAAATAAATTTTCAAACAAGCTTCTACGGCTTATAGCTCCGTGTCATTTCTCTTTTGCCAGCGGGTCCAGACAAGTTTTCTACATTAAAACCAACTTCCTTTAATGTTCTTTTTACACTTCCTTTTGCGCAATACGTAAGCAAAGCAGCAGAAGGCGTCATATAAAGAAATAATTTTTCAAACACTTCTTTTGTCCACATTTCGGGTTGTATTTCGGGAGCAAAAGCATCAAAATAAATCAAATTAAATTTTTCGCTCGTCTCAAAATCCATTACACTTTTATTCAATTTTAATAAGGTAAAACCTGTCGTTATTTTTTGCGGATTATTCCATTCAGATGAATGTAAGATCTGAAAAAATAATTTTTCGGCATCTGTTTTCACTAGTATTTCTGGGTAGTTCAATTGTGTATAGATTTTTTCTTCCAAAGGAAAAGGTTCTAAACTGGTGTAATGAATTTCTTGATTTTTAGATTTCGAATTCAGTAAAGTCAGATACGCATTGAGTCCCGTACCAAAACCAATTTCCAGAATTTTTAGTTGTTTTTCGTCTTCAAAATAATCCAATCCATTTTGAATGTAGACATGTTTAGCTTCGGCGATGGCTCCGTGAAACGAATGGTAACGCTCGTTTAAAGCAGGAACAAAAATAGAATGCGATCCATCTTCTGTTTCAAAAAGTTGAAGTTCCATTTTCCTTTTTGGGTTGATTGTCTTTAAAAAAGCTGATTGACGAACGGTTCACAATCGTTACGTTGGTATAATAAAAATGTAAAATCTGCAAATAAGAATACCCTAATTTTGTCATTTCCATCGCACCTTCCTGACACAAGCCAACTCTGTGTCCGTAGCCTTTTCCATCCAATTCAATAACCGAATCATTTACATTTTTCAGTGTAAAAAAAGCAGATTTTAAATGCCAATCAGCACGAATTATTCTTGTAGGGATTGCTATTCCATTATCGTTGTAATACAAGCTATTATTATCTTTTAGCGAATCGTACGTGTTTGAAAAATTATTTTTTTGTTTCTCATTCATGTAATTTTGCCAAGCCTTTTCAGGAATCATTTTTCGCCAATGCGCATTCGGTTGATGAATGCAAAATGTGTCTTTTACAGATTTTAAATACGTAGTCGGAAGCGCCCAAACATCTTCAGAATTAAGTGTTTCGCCACCACAATTGGAATGAAATGCTGCTACAATTAAATTTGAATTATTGTCTACTAACACCAACCCTTTCGTCGCATTTATGGCATTTGAAATAACAGTATCGGTACTCATTCCGTTGTACGCCTGGCAATGGACTTCGTCGCACAAATCAAAGCCGTCAGACTGATGGCGACCTAAATTACTGAGCACATACGTGCGACAAATAATGGCTTGCACTTTGTAATATTCTCTATTTTTTCGTCTCCCCGCTTCACTTTCCACCACACCAGCAAGATATTTTTCGATTCCTAAAACATTCACTAACTGAAGCGCAGAAGCTTTCTCTGTGATTTCTAAATCACCTTCGTATTTTTTTTCGGTTACAATTAAATTTTGAAATTTGAGTTTGAAAAAAATATTTTTTTGTGTAGAATCTGCTTTCAAAACAATTTTAAAAAAGATACCATAATTTTTTTTTGAAGAATGAATTTCGAAGGAATCCTTTTCTGCCGTAATTGCCAAATCAGTTGATTTATCAATAGAATCAAGTAATTTTCCATCTGCGTATAAAAAATAATTTCCAGAAGGTGAAGAAAAATTAATAGAAGAAATCGAATGATTGGTCAATAATCCAACACGAATATTTTGAGAAAATACCGCGAAAAAAAAGAGTAAAAAAAGTGCTCCGAAAAAATATTTTTTCAAACACATTTTTAAATGGATTTTTGTTTCGTTAAATTATCGAGCATCAAATGTGCTGTTTTTGCAGAAGCTCCAGAATCGCCCAATAGTTTTTTCAATTCAGTAAAATGAGCGAGCATCGTATTTTTATATTCCACATCGTGTAATAATTTTTGCAACTCTGTTTGTAAATTTTCGACCGTCAACTCTTGCTGAATCAGTTCTTTCACCACCATTTTATCCATAATCAAATTGACAAGCGAAATGTATTTTACCTTCACCAAATTACGCGCAATAAAAAAAGAAATGGCGCTGCCTTTGTAACAGACCACCTCAGGGATATTGAACAGTGCGGTTTCCAGCGTTGCTGTTCCGGAAGTAACAATGGCTGCGGTGGATTGTTCTAACAACGAATACGTTTGATTGTAAATAATTTTCGCGTTTGTTTTTTTTATAAACGATTCATAAAATGAAAGCGGAACAGATGGCGCCGCGGCAATTACAAATTGATATTCTTTAAATTTTTCAGCCACCGAAAGCATTATCGGAAGCATTTTTGTGATTTCGTGTTTACGACTTCCTGGCAACAATGCAACGATTGGCTTTCCGCTCAATTGATGTTTTTCAGAATAATCGCTTTGCGAAATTTTTTTTTCATTTCTTTCGCTAACTGCATCTAACAAAGGATGTCCGACATATTCTACTTCATACTGAAAGTCTTCGTAAAATTTTTTTTCGAAAGGAAGAATCACAAACATTTTGTCGACGATGCGTTTTATTTTATGCACACGCGATTGTTTCCAAGCCCATACCTGCGGCGATATGTAATAAAATATTTTTATTCTTTTTGCATGGGCGAATTCCGCAATGCGCAAATTAAATCCAGGATAATCTACTAAAATCAACACATCTGGCTGATACGCCAAAATATCTTTTTTACAAAAATCAATGTTTTTTTTGATGGTGCTAATATTCATGAGCACTTCTGTAAAGCCCATAAATGCTAAATCGTGGTAATGTTTTATTAAATCTCCGCCTTGCGATTTCATTAAATCTCCGCCCCAACAACGAAATTGAGCAGCAGCATCTCCTTTTTTTAATTCTTTCATCAAATTAGATGCGTGCAAATCACCCGATGCTTCGCCTGCAATGAGGTAATATTTCATGCAAAAAATTTTAAATAACACACCAATCCTGCGTATAAAAATGTTGCTATCAACACACCTCTCGCCGAACGGTAATTGTCTGTCCAAATAAACCCAAAAAATACTCCCAAATTAACCAACACGCAAAGACTAACAACGGGAGCGAAAATAGCTCCCACCTTCAAATAGCGAAAAAAGGATATAAAAGGCATCCC
Source organism: Bacteroidia bacterium (assembly GCA_039924845.1). Lineage (NCBI taxonomy): Bacteria > Pseudomonadati > Bacteroidota > Bacteroidia > Bacteroidia bacterium. Next base: position 32,973 of record JBDTAC010000030.1, on the reverse strand, counting down.
TCGATAATTCATTTTATAATAGCAAAAAAAAGCAATGGCGGGAGCAATTATTCCGAGCGATAATCCTAAAATAAGTACGTCTTTTTTAATTTTCATAGTGTGATATTTTCAAGATTTTTTATTTTTTTAAATGCGTGATGTGCTGTCATATCAAAGTGTACTGGCACTACCGAAATATAATTATTTTCTATCGCCCACACATCTGTTTCAGAATTTCCTTGTTCAAAATTTTCAAATTTTCCGGTGAGCCAAAAATAAGTTTTCCCAGAAGGATCTTTTCGTTCGTCCAACTCTTCAATCCAAGTAGCTTTTGCTTGGCGCGAAATTTTTATTCCTTTTAATTCCTTTTCCTTCGCAAGCGGAATATTGACGTTTAACGAAACACCTTCAGGCAAACCTGTTTCTAAAATTTTTTTTGCGAGTTGAAAAATATATTTTTGAGAAGCTTTAAAATCAGCGTCCTTAGAATAATCGCAAAGCGAAAATCCGATGGAAGGAATATGTTCAATCGATCCTTCCACAGCGGCAGACATGGTGCCGGAATAGATGACATTAATCGACATATTAGAACCATGATTGATTCCAGAAACACATAAATCTGGTTTACGTGTCAGAATTTTATTGACGGCTAATTTCACACAATCTACCGGCGTTCCGCTGCAACTGTATTCCATTAACACATCGTGAAAATTTGTTTTTTCAATATGCAAGGTAGCGTTAATAGTAATCGCATGTCCCATTCCGGATTGAGATTTATCGGGCGCAACAATCACCACATCGCCTAATTTTTTCATTTCTACCACCAAGGCTTTGATGCCATTGGCAGAAATACCATCGTCGTTTGTTACTAAAATAAGTGGGCGATTTTTTTTCAACCGAATTCTCTTTTTTATATTCTTATTCTCTCAAATCCACTACATCTGCACCAGGATGTGATTTTGGATCGTACGTAAAAGAAGTATCATTCACAGGCGCATTCGGAATAAAATTTTTAATCGTGTACGTGATTGAGGAAGCATCTTTCATCAACACAATAATAGAAGTGATTTGATTTTTCGTTTTGTCAATCATCAATTTAACCGTATGATATTTCTTTTTAGCCGGATTTAATGGAAACAAATCAATTGTTTCAATCCCACTTTTCGATTCACTTTCAAAAGCATATTTAAAACCTTTTTCGTAAATCGTAAAAATGGTAGAAGGATTTATCGCATCATCCGAAGTATTGTCCACATTGTTTATTTGCACTTCGTTCGCATCTTTTAAATACGTCCACACCACTTTTCCATCGGAGATAATATCTTGTCCTTTGATACTGAGTTTGTATTTCGTTCCTTTTACTTCGATGCTTCCAGTTTGCGTATCGATTTCTTTTTTGCTGTTTTCAATAGCGATGGAAAAATCTGCCTTTATGGACGTATATGTTTTTGTTTTCGCACTCAAATTATCCAAAATCGTTTTCGCTTTTTTATCTACGGGAGTATTTTGGGCGGTGAGTTTTATGCTATAATTTGTTGTAACCACAAAACAGGCGATGAAAAAAACTTTTTTTGAGTTCATGAAAAATATTTTTTTATTGATGTAAATATAATTTAAAATTAGAAAGGTTCCGACCTTCTGCTTTTTAAGTCAGTCAAAAATTGTTCCAAACTCAACGCATCTTTAATCAATACTTCGCGCGCCTTAGAGCCTTCAAACGGACCAATAATTTTTGCTGCTTCTAATTGATCTACAATTCTGCCAGCTCTGTTGTATCCTAATTTTAATCTTCGCTGTAACAGCGATGCAGAGCCTTGTTGATGTTGCACAATAATTCTCGCCGCTTCTTCAAAAAGTGCGTCATTGTCTTCCGCAGAAAAATCTCCTTGCGTTGCTTCCGCATTTTCATCCACGTATTCTGGCAATAAAAATGCTTCGGGATAACTGCGTTGAGAACCAATAAAATCGCAAATTCGATCTACTTCGGGCGTATCCACAAAAGCGCATTGCAAACGAATTAAATCGTTTCCGGTGGAAAGCAACATATCTCCGCGACCAATCAATTGGTCGGCTCCGCCGGAATCCAAAATGGTGCGTGAATCAATTTTTGAAGAAACACGAAAAGCAATTCGCGCAGGGAAATTGGCTTTAATCGTTCCCGTAATAATATTTACCGACGGGCGTTGCGTTGCAATAATCAAATGGATTCCGATTGCACGTGCCAACTGTGCCAAACGTGCAATGGGCATCTCTACTTCTTTTCCGGCGGTCATAATTAAATCCGCAAATTCATCTACCACCAAAACGATATATGGTAAAAATTTATGTCCGTTATTGGGATTTAATTTTCGTGCAATAAATTTAGTATTGTATTCTTTTATGTTTCTGACTTGCGCATTTTTTAATAAATCATAACGGTTGTCCATCTCAATACACAAGGAATTGAGCGTATGAATTACCTTTTTTGTATCCGTAATAATCGCTTCTTCTGAATTCGGAAGTTTCGCCAAAAAATGACGTTCAATTTTATTGAACAACGTGAGCTCTACTTTTTTAGGATCTACCAACACAAATTTTATTTGCGAAGGATGTTTTTTGTATAATAAAGAAACTAAAACTGCATTCAATCCAACTGATTTTCCTTGTCCAGTCGCCCCTGCCATCAACAAATGCGGCATTTTTGTTAAATCAGCAATAAATGTTTCGTTCGAAATTGTTTTACCCAAAGCAATCGGTAAATCCATTGTTGTATTTTGAAATTTTTCCGATGCAATAATGGAACGCATTGCCACCGTTTCCGGATTTAGATTCGGCACTTCAATACCAATTGTTCCTCTTCCAGGAATCGGCGCAATAATCCGAATACCAAGCGCAGAAAGGCTTAGCGCGATGTCGTCTTCTAAATTTTTTATTTTAGAAATCCGAACTCCAGCTGCCGGAATAATTTCGTACAGCGTAACTGTTGGTCCAATCGTCGCTTTAATTTTATCAATTTCAATGTTGTAATTGCGAAGCGTTTCTACAATTTTATTTTTATTCGCAGTCAGCTCTTCCGTATTTACATTGATTTCTTTGTTGTTGTATTGCTCTAATAAATCAATGGAAGGCAATTGATACGAAGAAAGTTCTAAGGTTGGATCGTATTCTCCGAAAGGCAAATCGTTTTCAGTTTTTTTATCTTCTGAAAAAATATTTTTTTCAATAGGTGTTTCTTCGATCGAAAACGGAACTGTATTTTCATCGATTATTTCTAAGTTTTTTTTTTCCTCCGATTTTATTTCAGGTTCTGTTTCATCTTCTATATCGTTGGCGGTAGAACGCTCGTCCGTTAAATCGAAAGAAACTATTTTATCTTCTCGAACGGTATTAAAAACATCTTCTGGTTCTTCTTTCTGGATAATTTCAGTAGGAATTTCTTTTTCCTTTTCTTCTTTTTTAGTTGATGAAAACCAATCAAAAGAAAGATTAAACGTCAATGCTAAAAATCCGATAAGAGAAAAGAAAATTAAAAATCCCGTGCCTACTTTTCCGAGTGTTTCATTTAGCCACAAGCCAATGTTATAGCCTAATCCGCCGCCAGGAGCAAAATCATTGTGAAATAAAAATCCGAGTGTTGCCGAAGTCCAAATCAGTACAAAAAAAGAAATTTGAAACGTGCGTATCAGCGGAAGCAAGGTAACATTGAAAAGTATTTTTATCCCGATGATGAAAAATAAAAACGAAAAAATAAATGCAGAAACACCAAACCATTGGTGCATAAATTGAAACGATGTAACGGCGCCGATTTTCCCCAACCAATTATTCACTTTCATCGCAGACCAAGGTCCGAGTACTTTGTCTTGATCAATTTGCCACGTAAATAAATAGGAAACAAGTGCGATAAAAAGATACACTGAAAATAAGATAAAAATCAATCCGCTTATTTTACGAAAACGCGCATCTTCAAAAGGATTTTTAAATGATTGAAAAATGCTCGTTGAAAAAATATTTTTTCCAGGCACTTTTTCAGACACTTTTCCTTCCGCAGTTTTATCTGCTTTTTTAGGACTTTTTAATGTATTCGATTTACGCTCTGCCATTTGTTGATTTAGAAGAAATCAAAAATAAGCAATCTGCCGCTTTTGTCTGTAAAGAAGTAATAATGTTATGCACGTTCGATTGTGGAAAAAGAAAAATCCTCCTGTAATGAAACAAGAGGATTTTGAACGTTTGAAAAAATATTTTTTCGAAGGCGATTAATGTCCACCACCTTGTTGCATCATTTTCATTTGATCCAAACTCATCAACGTATAGCCATCTGGAATCGCGAAATCAGCGTTTGTTAATGTTTTTTTCTCAACAGATTTAGCCGTCATTTTCATCGTAATTCCTTTGCGATGAATTTCATATTCTAAAGGATAACCTTTGAGCCCATTTGGATATCCACCAACTCCCTCTACATTGTGATCTAAAGCAGGAATGTCCTCCGTATAATATACAACAGAGGTTATTTTTTCGCCTGTTTTTTTATCTACCACCGTCATTTCGGCTTTTTTACACAAATAACCTGCAATGGTTTTTGTTTCACTGTCATATTTATAAGTAGGTTCATTTACATTGCCCTTACCAGCTTTCATTAATGAATCTAACTTCATTTTAGTCATCATTTTTTGTCCCATCGTATTAAACAAAGTAGTTATTACATTGCTCTTTTTGTCGGTGATGGTTGTACTTTGTATTGGACCCATACTCATCTGAACTTTTGTGAAATCTTCTTTCGTGTAAAGTGTCAGCGTACTTCCTTCAAACATTGCCATTTGTTCTTGCGGAATCGTTCCCGCGGAATTGTCAATTTTGATGTCGTACGTTATAACACCTTCGAAACTTTTTGCTGCTTTTACATTGCTCAAACAAAGCAATGCGAAACTTGCTGCTAAAATAATTTTTATACTTTTTTTCATGTGATTTTATTTTGATTTTTATTGATTGATAATTTATTGCAGACTTTGAAAAAGTTGATCCATTTCTTTCGCCGACATTGTTTTATATCCTTTTGGGATTTCGAAATCTTTGTCGTCAATGTCTTTTTTTGTTACAGATGTTGCGGTAAATTTTAATTCCAAACCGTAACGTTTTAATTGATATTCCATCAAAACGCCATCAATTTCATGAAAAGGATTATCCCAATTCGGTTTAACAATATCAATGTCGTTGGTATAATAAACAACAAAATCAGGCTGTTTTTTATCGGCAAACGAAACAATTGCTCTCTTGCATTTATAGCCTGCAATTAGCTTCGTTTCATTGGTTTCGGTAATGATAAATTGAGGTGATTTTCCCATTTCCGTTTTTATTTCTACGGAATCGGAAACGTGTACAAATTGCTTGGTTACTAATTTCACTAAATTGATAACCGACATGGTTTTCGGATCCGAAATAATGGACATTTTAAACAATCCCATTCCAGCGGATAATTCCGCACAAGACTTATTATTTTTAAATTCTACCGTCATTTTATTGGGCGCTAAACTCGCCATCGAATTATTCTGATCTACAGGCGTAGCAGCGTACTCAATTACTCCTTCCGAAAAAAAAGTATCGTTGCTGTGGCGACAACTGCTTAAAATAATTAGGAAAGAAATTGCAAGAGAAAAGAGTACTTTTTTTTTCATAACTATTTACACTTCGCTTTTGTTTTTCTCACTGGAAATACACTCATTCTCTTATTTTACAATAGATAAAGGAAACAAATGTATTATTATTTTTTGAAAAACGATACTTTCCGTAAAAGACCCAAAAATACGTTTCAAAAAATATTTTTTCAAGCTCGAAAATACAAATCTACGATGACGAAAATCGCAAACACAACGCTGGCAATCCCATTGGTAGTCATAAAGGCAATGTTTACGCGACTTAAATCATTTGGTTTTACCAAAGTGTGTTGATAGATTAAAAGTGCTGTAAAAATACCTGTTCCAATCCAATACCAGTATCCGAAATGTGCCGAATATCCAGCGTAAGCGATAAACGCAAAACAAAGAAAATGCAAAAGGTTCGAAAAACGCAAAGAAAATTTTTTTCCGAAAGAAGCAGGTACGGAGAATAATTTTTCTGACTTATCAAAATCTTCGTCTTGCATCGCGTAAATCATATCGAAACCACTTACCCAGCAAAGTACAGCGAAGGAATACAACAAAGGCAACAGCGCAAATTTTCCAGTTACAGCAATGTACGCGCCAATAGGAGCGAGCGATAATCCGATGCCCAAAACAAGATGACATAAAAATGTGAAACGCTTGGTATAACTGTATCCCAGAATGACAAGCAATGCAATTGGAGAAAGAAAAAAGCAAAGCGGATTGATGAAATAAGTTGCTGCAATAAAACAACCAGCGTTTAAAATGGTGAATAATAAAGCGGATTTCGCAGAAATAATTCCGGCTGGAATTTCTCTGTTTTTGGTACGATCATTTTTGCTATCAATATCTTTGTCGATGTATCTGTTAAAAGCCATAGCTGCGCTTCTCGCGAAAATCATGCAAAGCAAAACCAAGGCAAAAATTTTAATGCTGAACGGAAAATGATTGAGTTTTACGGCAATAAAAAAACCGATGCACGCAAAAGGCAAAGCGAAAACCGTGTGACTAAATTTAACGAGTGATAAATAGTTTTGAAAAATATTTTTTTGAGAAGACAAATTTTAATGTTGTTTTCGTACGAAGTATAAAATAATAAAAACAAAAAGCATCGGAATGGAATTGAGAATTAATCCGGCAATTCCTGGATTAATTTTTTCTTTATTTACTTGATATTTGTTGTTTAAAACGATGTAAATATTGGTACAGATAAATCCTGTAAATCCCATTAAAATAGCCAAAAATAAGGCTTGAAACTTAAAATAAGTAACCAAACAAAGCATGGATGCTGCTAAACCAAAACCAACAGCTGCTATTCCGAAATTTTTAATTCTTTTTTCCACAGAAAATTATTTTTTTTAACGCTACAAAATTATCATTTTTTCTATTTGAATATTTTTTCCGTTCACTAATAAATTGACGAAATAAAATCCGTTCGGAAAATTATTTTTGTAAAACGTAATCGTGTTTTGAGTATCCGTAATTTTTATTTGTTGAATAACTCTTCCCAATACATCTACGATTTGAATATAATTAGTTCCCGAATTTCCAGCAATTTTTGAAATGTCGTAACTAATGCTTGTCTTATCTGTAAAGGGATTCGGATAGACAGAAAAATAATGTCCGCTCGAAAAATTATTTTCCGGAACACTCGTTACGCAACCTGTCAGCGCACCAAAAGCATTTGCTTTTCCATATCCCCAAGTATTATCAGGCAAACTGTATCCGGTAAAATTATCTTGTTTCGCACATTCTGTAATGGCATTTTTTACTTGAATATTGGTCGAATTCGGATAGCGTTCTAAATACAAAGCAGCTATTCCCGCCACAACTGGAGAAGCAGAAGAAGTTCCGCCATTCCGCATGTGCTTGCTTCCTAATCCTATTTTATAACCTATTCCATTAGCAATAAATTCGTTCACCAAATACAATACGGCACAAGAAAGTGTAACATCACCTGTTGCAGCAATATCTGGCTTTTGTCTGCCATCGCGTGTGGGACCTAAACTGGAAGAAGGCGCGATAGCTCCTGTTGTTTCACCTGCCATAGTGATCAAACTATCTTTGTAATCGTAATAATCATTTCGATTGACATAATTAGCAACGGTAATCACTTGGTTGGAGCATTGAAAACTGCTGCACAAGGATTTTTTTGCGTCAGGCGTTTGATAATATGCCATAGCTGGCAACACGCTTACGTTGGGTAATCCAGAATTGACTACGTCAAAACTCCAAGAATCAAATGTGCCGCTTCCTGTGGTCATTAAACTCCAATTGTAACTGATAGAATCTGGAACAATCACAAATTCCATGGAATAAACGCCGTTGGCTAAATCTCCGAAAGATTGCATGATGCCTAATCTTTGATGGGAACTGTTGTAAATAGTATCGTATTGAATGGCTCCCAAATGACTGGCAATTGTTGAAAAAATTGTTTTCGCGCGTTGTGCGAAAGAACCCGAAGGCAAATTAACACCAATCCCAAATTGTACATTTTTGAACGAATTGGTATCTCCCCACATTTGTATATCTACGTTATGATAACTGGCATCGTAGGCATACCAAGTGAAACTGGTATCACTGTTAACAGGATATCCGATGTGATAATTAATATTCCCGGCATTTCCGGCAGCTGCTACAAACACTCTCCCATTTTGAGCGGTAATCATACCATCAATCAGTTGCGCTTCTAAATTTTTTCCATCGTGAGAACCATAATAATCGCCAACACTGGCATTAATAACACAAGGCTCTCCAATTATATTGGCTTTGTTGTAAATGTAATTAACGGCATCCGAAATCAAGTTGCTGGAATCACTGTTAAAATTAAGTGCTACTACAATAATATCAGCTTTTGGAGCAACCCCTTTATTAAGCCCATTCGCTCTAGCATTTCCACTGCCAATTCCCACAACGGTAGTGCCATGCCCATATTCCAAGGTGTCTTTTGATGCCGCCGCCATTCCGCTGTCTATCGCCAAATTATTCCAAGCTTCGCCATATCCATAAGGTTGAGGAGTTCTAGCATTGTTCGGTAAATTTTGATCCCACAAATATTTAATACGCGTTTTCCCTGCACTATCTTGCAAATCAGGATGTGTAAAATCAACCCCCGAATCAATAAAACCAAGCACAACACCTTTTCCATCATACGGTTGCGGCAAAGGAGCTAATCCTGCTTGCACTTCATTGACATTGTTTTTAACACGCATGGTATCGTTCATCATTTTTATTTTATGAGGATAGCATTCCATACGAATAATAGCAGCATTTGCAGTGAAATATTTAAGCGCACTCACGGGAATAACAACAGATGAAATACTTCCAGCAGAAAATTTGAATCGTCCTCCATATTCAGAAATTAATTTTTTTACAACATCTACATTACCTTTCACAAGTGTATTTACAACGGAATTTTGTTTTTCAGGATTCGCTTCCAATGAAGTCAAGTAGAAATTCATTTTCACGTTTTTTTGCGTTTGAGAAAAACTTCTTTTCGAGAAGGAAAAAAGTAAGACGAAGGAGAACAATACAAAATGGTAATTTATTTTTTTCATGATAGTTGTTTTAAAATTCCAAAACGGACAAATAAAAGTAAGAAAAAAGAAGCTTCCTCAAAAATATTTTTTCAAACACCTGATAAATAGTCAGGAAAATTATTTTTCAACGACAGAAAGTCATTGAATACGTAAATAACACGCCATTTTTGCTTGTTTTCCCTGTTTTTAAGAATTGGTTTGTAAATTGAGCAAAGTATTTCGGTACAATAATTTTTAAAATCGGAAAAATATGAACTTAAATAATTTCACTATAAAATCGCAAGAAGCCGTGCAACAAGCATCGCAACTTGCAACCATAAATGGAAATCAAGCCATTGAAAACGGACATTTACTAAAAGGTATTATGGAAGTGGACGAAAACGTAACGCCGTTTATCCTCAAAAAATTAAACGTAAATGCTCCCATATTTAAAGCGGCATTGGATAAAATAATCGAAAGCTATCCGAAAAATTCGGCTACACAGCCTTATTTATCAGGCAATGCGAATCAAGCGATTGCAAAAGCTTCCGGATTTTTAAAAGAATTTGGAGATGAATATGTTTCGATTGAGCATTTGTTATTGGGAATTTTGGTAACAAAAGATGTGGTTTCGCAATTGATGAAAGACAATGGCATCAATGAAAAAGATTTAAAAGCGGCGATTACAGAGCTTCGCAAAGGCGAAAAAGTAACAAGTCAAAGTGCGGAAGAAAACTACAATGCGCTTGGAAAATATGCGATTAATTTAAATTCTCAAGCCAAAAATGGAAAGTTAGATCCGGTGATTGGACGCGACGAAGAAATCCGCCGTGTATTGCAAATTTTATCTCGCAGAACAAAAAATAATCCCATTTTAGTAGGGGAGCCGGGTGTCGGAAAAACCGCTATTGCCGAAGGTTTGGCGCATCGTATCATTAACGGAGACGTCCCTGAAAATTTAAAGTCAAAACAAATTTTTTCTTTGGATATGGGCGCGCTCATTGCCGGAGCAAAATACAAGGGTGAGTTTGAAGAACGTTTGAAATCCGTTGTGAAGGAAGTGATTTCAGCAGAGGGAGAAATTATTTTATTTATTGATGAAATCCATACATTGGTTGGTGCTGGCGGCGGAGAAGGCGCGATGGATGCTGCCAATATTTTAAAACCGGCATTGGCGCGTGGCGAATTGCGCGCAATTGGTGCGACTACATTAAGCGAATTTCAAAAATATTTTGAGAAAGACAAAGCGTTGGAAAGACGTTTTCAGAAAGTAATGGTGAACGAACCGAATGCGGAAGATGCCATCTCTATCCTCCGTGGAATCAAGGAAAAATATGAAATGCATCACAAAGTTCGAATAAAAGACGAAGCGATTATTTCGGCTGTGGAACTTTCTCAACGTTATATTAACGATCGTTTTCTTCCTGATAAAGCCATTGACTTGATGGACGAAGCGGCTTCGAAATTGAGAATGCAAATTAATTCCATGCCAATTGAATTGGAAGAAGTAGAACGGAAAATTCGTCAGTTGGAAATTGAGCGAGAAGGAATTAAACGCGAAAACGACAAACAAAAATTAGATTCCTTGAACAAAGAAATTGCGGAACTCAGCGATAAGCGAACTGATTTAAGAGCAAAATGGAAAAGTGAAAAAGAAGTGGTGGACGGTATTCAAAAAGAAAAACAACAAATTGAAGAATTAAAATTTGAAGCGGAACAAGCCGAAAGAAGCGGAGATTATGGAAAAGTAGCAGAGATTCGTTACGGACGAATTAAAGAAGCAGAAGCACGATTAAATGTTTTCGAGAAAAAATTAATTGCGATGCAAACTAACGGTTTGCAAATGATTAAAGAAGAAGTAGACAGCGAAGACATTGCGAGCGTTGTCGCCAATTGGACGGGAATACCTGTTAATAGGATGCTGCAAAGTGAAAAAGAAAAATTATTACACTTGGAAACAGAATTACATCAACGTGTGGTTGGGCAAGACGAAGCGATAGAAGCCATTGCAGATGCGGTGCGCAGAAGCAGAGCTGGATTGCAAGATAACAAACGTCCAATAGGTTCCTTCATTTTTTTAGGAACAACAGGCGTTGGAAAGACTGAATTAGCAAAGGCTTTGGCAGATTTTTTATTCAACAATGAAAACTCGATGACGCGAATTGACATGAGCGAATATCAAGAGCGCCACGCGGTAAGTCGCTTGGTGGGCGCACCTCCGGGATATGTCGGGTACGAAGAAGGCGGACAATTAACAGAAGCCGTTCGCAGAAAACCATACAGTGTTGTGCTGTTGGATGAAATTGAAAAAGCGCATCCAGATGTGTTTAATATTTTGCTGCAAGTGTTGGACGATGGGCGTTTGACCGATAATAAGGGCAGAGTGGTAAATTTTAAAAACACGATTATCATCATGACTTCAAATATTGGTTCGCATCTCATTCAGGAAAATTTTGAGAAATTGACAATCGGAAATCACGAAGAAATAATGGCGAAAACAAAACGCGAAGTGTTTGAATTATTGAAAAAAACAATTCGTCCGGAGTTTTTAAACAGAATTGATGAAACCATTATGTTTACGCCTTTAACGCGCGATGATGTACATCAAATTGTGAAACTTCAATTTCAACATATTGTAAAAACCTTGGCGGAAAATCAAATTAAAATTACCGCCACCGACGAAGCAATTGATTGGATTTCGCAATTGGGTTACGATCCGCAATTTGGCGCTCGTCCAATAAAACGCGTATTACAAAAGCAAGTATTGAACGAATTATCCAAACAAATTTTAGCTGGAACCATTCACAAAGATTCTGAAATTGTGTTGGATATGTTTAATAAACAATTGGTTTTTCGCAATCCGATTAAAGAAGATAAAAAGAAAAAAGCGAAAGTATAATTGATGATTAATAATAAAAAGGGGTCTCGAAAAATTATTTTTTCGAGACCCCTTTTTAAGCTTCCAAAATGTATTTGAAAAATTATTTTTCCGGGCTCCTTTTTTTCCTTTCCTCCTAACAGCATTCTACTTAACATTTTTTAACAAGCAATGCTGTGCTGTGTATGGATTATAAATTATTTTTGCTGTCCAATAAAAACTTATTTAACATGACTGACATCAAAGAATTAAACGAGCGCATACAAAAAGAAAGTGCTTTTGTAGACTTGCTCACGATGGAAATGGACAAGGTAATTGTGGGCCAAAAATACATGGTCGAACGTTTACTAATTGGGTTGCTTTCTAACGGACATATATTATTAGAAGGTGTGCCGGGATTGGCGAAAACACTTGCCATCAAATCATTGGCTTCTACGATTAAAGCAGATTTTAGTCGTATCCAATTTACGCCGGACTTATTGCCTGCGGATTTGGTTGGAACGATGATTTACAATCAGAAGAAAGAAGAATTTACCGTGCGTAAAGGACCTCTTTTTTCCAATTTCATTTTAGCGGATGAGATCAATCGTGCGCCGGCAAAAGTGCAAAGCGCGCTCCTCGAAGCCATGCAAGAACGACAAGTAACCATTGGCGATCAAACCTTCAAATTACCTGAACCATTTCTGGTACTCGCTACTCAAAATCCAGTAGAACAAGAAGGAACGTATCCATTGCCGGAAGCGCAAGTAGATCGTTTTATGATGAAAGTGGTGATTGGTTATCCGAATAAAGAAGAAGAGCGAAAAATTGTTCGTCAAAATATTTCAGGCAGTTTCCCAACACCAAATTGTGTGTTGAAACCGGAAGATATTTTATCCGCGAGAAATGTGGTGAGAGATGTTTACATGGATGAAAAAATTGAAAAATACATTGTGGACATTGTTTTTGCAACGCGTTATCCGAAAGAATACAAATTGGATAAATTTGCCGGACTCATTAATTTTGGTGGCTCGCCGAGAGCAAGTATTAATTTGGCACTTGCTTCAAAAGCCTACGCATTTATTAAACGCAGAGGTTATGTAATCCCAGAAGATGTACGTGCTATTTGTCAGGATGTATTGCGCCACCGTATTGGTTTAACCTACGAAGCAGAAGCAGAAAATATTACTTCTGAAAATATCATTAATGAGATTTTAAATACAATTGAAGTTCCGTAAAAAATAGTTTTCGGTTTGAAAAAATAATTTTTCGAAGCATCAAAATAACGTTCATGGAAACGAGTGAATTATTAAAGAAAGTCAGGAAGATTGAAATTAAAACACGTGGTCTTTCCAACCAGATTTTTTCTGGAGAATACCACAGTGCTTTTAAAGGGCGCGGAATGGCTTTTAGTGAAGTACGCGAATACCAGCCGGGCGACGACATTCGTGCCATCGATTGGAATGTAACTGCGCGCTTCAACCATACGTTTGTGAAAATTTTTGAAGAAGAACGTGAACTCACTGTAATGTTGGTTGTGGATGTAAGCGCTTCTGGACAATTTGGTTCACAGAAACAATTGAAACAAGAATTGATTACGGAATTATGTGCTGTGCTTGCCTTTTCAGCGATTCAGAACAATGATAAAATCGGAATTATTTTTTTCAGCGATGTCATTGAAAAATTCATTCCGCCCAAAAAGGGTCGCGGACATATTCTGCGCATCATCCGTGAACTCGTTAATTTTAAACCCGAACACAAAGGAACTGACATTGAATTGGCTTTGCGTTATCTCAACAATGTTATTAAAAAACGAAGTATTGCTTTTGTGATTTCTGATTTTATTGGAACTCATTTTTCAGATGCTTTAAAGATTGCCAATAAAAAGCACGACTTAGTGGCTTTACGAATTTACGACCATCGCGAAAATGAATTGCCGGATGTTGGGTTGGTAAAAATGATAGATGCAGAAAGTGGCGCACTTGCATGGATAAATACTTCAGATAAAAATGTGCGAGACAATTACGCCGCAAATGCGCGAAAAAAAGAAATCTATCTGAAAGAAATATTTAACAAAAGTGGCGTAGATGCCGCTCATATCAATACTTCAGAACCATATATCAAACCATTGACGAATCTGTTTAAGAAAAGAAATAAATAAAATGAGGTTCGAAAAAATAATTTTCAAAAGAGGAAAAGCACTGTTTACATTGTGTTGTGCACTTATTTTTTCTGCTGCGTTATTGGCACAAAACGTAAGCGTTTCCGCGAAATTGGATAGCAACGTCATTAAAATTGGAGAGCAAACACAACTTCAATTATCCGTTAATTACCGCTTAGACAAAGGGAAAGTAAAAATTACTTTCCCGCAAGTAGGCGATACTCTTACTGGCAAAGTACAAGTTGTTCGTAAAAGTAAAATAGATACCATTATTCCGGATAGCAGCGATCCATACGGGTTTATACAAAGAGAAACACTTACCATTACTTCTTTTGATTCCGGTTATTACGCCATTCCACCTTTTAAATTTATCATCAACGGCGATACTTCTAACATTCAACAAACAGAAGCATTATTATTACAAGTAGAAACCGTTCCTGTAGATACTACAAAAGCGATAAAAGACATCAAAGCGCCGATGAGCGTGCCTTTCAACATCAAAGAGATTATTCCATATCTAATTTATGGCGTCGTTGCACTTGCAATTATTATTCTCCTTATTTGGTTGATAAAACGTTCCTTAAAAAAGAAACCTATTGTAATCGAAAAACCAAAACCGAAAATTCCACCACACCTTATTGCCATCGAACAATTAGAAAAAATTAAGCAGGAAAAAATTTGGCAGCAAGGTAATTTAAAACTCTATTACAGCAGTATTTCCGATACGATTCGTGAATACATCAACAATCGTTTTAATGTGAATGCGCAAGAACAAACAACAGATGAAATTATTTACAATTTGCGTAACAATGTCGAAATTCAATCTGCCGACAAAACGAAATTAAAACAACTTTTACGCTTGGCGGATTTGGTAAAATTTGCCAAAGAACAACCTATCGAAAATGAGAACGAACAAAGTATGACGCAAGCTTTTGAATTTGTGCGCGCTACTATTTTGGAAGAACAAAAGGTAGAACCAACATCCGAAAACGAA
Organism: Bacteroidia bacterium; assembly: GCA_039924845.1. Classification (NCBI taxonomy): domain Bacteria; kingdom Pseudomonadati; phylum Bacteroidota; class Bacteroidia; species Bacteroidia bacterium. Next base: position 17,849 of record JBDTAC010000030.1, on the reverse strand, counting down.
ACAAATAACACTACAAATAGTAATCAATAATGTTGGATTTTTTTAACGACATATCTTTTGCAAGCCCTGAATTTTTCTGGCTGTTTACAATCTTTCCGATTATGATTGCATGGTATATCTGGAAAAATAAAACGCAAGAAGCTGAACTTCAAATTTCTTCGTTTGATGGATTTTCAGGTATTAAAAAAAGTTTAAAACAACCTTTCCGTCATGTTTTATTTGTGCTGAGAATTTTTGTTATTTCCTTGTTAATTGTAGCATTGGCACGTCCTCAATCAAGTTCGAGTTATAAAAACATTACAACAAAAGGAATTGACATTGTGATTGCGATGGACATTTCTGGAAGTATGCTTTCGCAAGATTTTAAACCAAGTCGAATCGAAGCTTCTAAATCCATTGCGATGAATTTTATTGACAGTCGCCCGAATGATAAAATAGGCTTGGTTATTTTTAGCGGAGAAAGTTTTACGCTCTGTCCGCTTACCACAGATCATGCGGTTATTAAAAATTTATTTTCATCTGTAAAAACAGGAATGATTGACGACGGAACCGCCATTGGTATGGGTTTGGCAACAGCGGTGAATCGTATCAAAGACGACAATTCGAAAAGTAAAGTCATTATTTTATTGACGGATGGCGTAAACAATATGGGCGCCATTGCACCACTTACTGCGGCAGAAATTGCCAAAACATTTGGAGTGCGTGTTTATACTATCGGAATCGGAACAGAAGGAAAAGCACTAACACCCGTTGCTATGTTGCCAAATGGACAGTATCAATACGCCTATCAAGATGTGCAGATTGACGAAGATTTACTCAGTAAAATTGCTGTCATGACTGGCGGAAAATATTTTAGAGCAACCGATAATGAAAAATTAAAAAATATTTACGGAGAAATTGATAAGATGGAAAAATCACGCATCGAAGAAAAAGATTTCACTAATAAAGAAGAATGTTTTCTACCTTTTGCAGGTTTGGCTGCGATATTATTGTTGTTAGAATTGCTTTTAAAAAATATTTTTTTCAAACGTATTCCATAAATAAAAAAAATGTTTCGATTAGGAAATCCTATTTATTTATACGCTTTTGCAGCCATTCCGCTGATTATTTTAGTTTATCTATGGATGCTTCGCTGGAGAAAAAATGCGTTGAAGCGTTTTGCTGAAAGTGCCTTGATACAACAATTAGCGCCCGATGTTTCAAAAAATAAGGCGCGTATGAAATTTATTTTTGTGGTACTCGGATTTTCTTTTTTAATTGCAGGAATCGTGGATCCGCAAGTGGGTTCGGGATTAAAAGAAATGAAACGCCAAGGTTCAGATATTATAATTGCATTAGATGTTTCGAACAGTATGAATGCGCAAGATATTTATCCGAGTCGTTTAGAAAAGGCCAAACAAGCCATCGAAAAACTAATTGATAATTTGAATGGCGACCGCATCGGAATTGTTGTTTTTGCTGGTGAAGCCTACGTGCAATTACCGATTACAACAGATTATGCGGCTGCAAAATTATTTTTGGGAACCATCAATACGGACATGGTTCCTGTTCAGGGAACGGCGATTGGTGCAGCCATTGATTTAGCCGCCGAATCATTTGGCAAAAGCGACCAAAATTCAGATCACAACAAAGCAATTATTTTAATTACGGATGGAGAAAATCACGAAGACGATGCGGTAGTAGCTGCTCAAAATGCTGCGAAAAAAGGAATTATGATTAATACCATTGGTATGGGAACGGAACAAGGTGCACCGATTCCTTTAAAGCAAATTTCAGGTTCCGGACAAGTAGATTTTATGAAAGATCAAAGCGGCAATACTGTTATTACTAAACTGGATCAACAAGCATTGGAAGAAATTGCGGCTGCCGGAAACGGAACATTTGTGAGAGCTTCTAACGCGGATGTTGGTTTAAATACGATCCTTACTTCCATCAAAAAATTAGGTAAAAAAACGTTTGAAAGCAGTTTGTATAATGATTACGAAGATCGCTTCCAATATTTTATTGCTGCTGCACTTTTATTGCTGATTGCAGAAGTCTTTTTTACAGAAAGAAAAAGTAAATTGTGGCAAAAAATAAATTTATTTGGCGCGGAAAAATCTTGATTCAATGAAAAAGATAATAGAAAATAAATTCACTATTTATCGATTCGAAAAATTATTTTTCGGACGGCTTTTTTTATTGTTATTCTGCAGTATTTTATTTTTAGGAAACAATGCATCTGCACAAGAAAACAGCAAATACATTCGCGATGGAAATAAAGAATACGCAGAATCACATTATGCCGATGCACAAAAGGATTACGAAAAAGCCTTGCAGAAAAAAGCAGATATTGCAGGTGCTTTTAACTTAGGCGACGCGTATTACAAACAAAAACAATACAAAGATGCAGCCGCGCAATTTCAATCCATTACTTCGCAAAAAACAGACAAAGCAACGCTCGCAAAAGCATATCACAATTTGGGAAATTCTTTGCTTCAAGATAAACAATACGAAGAGAGTGTGAAGGCTTATAAAAATGCTTTGATTAATAATCCGAAGGATGATGATACGCGCTACAACTTAGCGTATGCACAGGAAAAATTACTAGAAAAACAAAATAAGGACAAGCAAAATCAGAAGAAAAAAGACGATCAAAAACAAGATCAGAAGAAGCAACAACAAAAGCAAAATCCCAAAAACGATCCGAATAAAGACAAACAAAATCAAGATAAGAAAAATCAGCAAAATCAACCTCAGAAAGATCAGATTTCAAAGGCGGATGCGCAACGTTTGTTAGATGCGATGAATGACGATGAAAAGAAGTTACAAGAAAAATTAAATAAGAAGAAAGCGCCCGCAGAAAAAGCGGATATTCAAAAAAACTGGTAGATGAAAAAAATATTTTTCTTATTGTTTTTCTTTTGCACGAGCTCATTTTTGTGGGCTCAGAAATTTACTGCGTCTGCCAGCAAAACGACAGTTGGTGTGGGAGAACAATTTCAAATTAGTTTTTCGCTAAATGCAAACGGAGATAATTTTGTACCGCCATCTTTATCTGATTTTGATGTGTATTCTGGTCCGAACGAGTCTTCCAGCATGCAATTTATCAACGGAAGTGTTTCTCAGTCCGTCTCTTTATCCTACATACTTGCACCAAAAAAAGAAGGAAAGTTCTCCATTGGAGCTGCATCCATTGTGGTAAACGGCACTAAAATAAGTTCTAATTCCATTACCATTACGGTGGTGAAAGGAAATCCACAAGCACAAAACCAGAGTTCCAATCAACAAGGTGGAAATCCGCAACAAGCAAGTGCTCCAGATAAAGATATGTCTCAAAATTTATTCGCAAAAACAATTGTCAATAAAACAAAAGTATATCTTGGAGAACAAATTACAGTAACACAAAAAATCTATACACGCCTTAATTTAAAAGGATTTCAGAATGTAAACTTTCCTACTTATGATGGATTTTGGTCGCAAGATTTAATTTCAAAAAGCCAAATTCAACTCGCTACCGAACGCATAAATGGCGTTAGCTACAATGTTGCCGAACTTCGCAAAACATTTATTTTTCCGCAACGTACCGGAACAATTACCATTGATCCGATGAGTGTTGATTGCATTGTACGCCAACAAAGCAGTCAGCCGCAAAGTATTTTCGAACAGTTTTTTGGAGGCGGCTATCAGGATAAAGTATATACCGTAAAAAGCAATCCAATAAAAATTGACGTAATGCCTTTACCGGACAAAAATAAACCAGATGATTTTTCGGGAGCGGTGGGTATTTTTTCCATGAAAGCCAGCATCAATAAAAATAAAGTAAAAGCAAACGATGCCATAGACCTGACGCTAACACTGAGCGGCAGCGGGAATATCAAATTAATGGATGCCTTGAAAATTAATTTTCCGCAAGACATTGAGAGCTACGATCCGAAAGTGAATGATAATATTTCTGTAACGTCCACAGGTGTTTCCGGAAGTAAAACATACGATTACCTTTTGATACCAAGACATGAAGGAGATTTTAAAATTAATAAAATCAATTTCACGTATTTTGATCCGACCAAAAAACAATACATCACCATTCCCGCTCCCGAATTTGACCTTAGCGTAGCAAAAGGAGATAACACGCCCTCTACAATGGTTGTGAACAATGTGGAAAAAGAAGATGTGAAATTAATTGGTAGCGATATTCGCTTCCTGAAAAATAATTTTTCGGACGAGAAAATATCAGAAAATTATTTTTTCGGCTCAGTTCCTTTTGTCGCAGGAATGATTTCTCCTATTCTTTTGTTTTTCCTATTTTTATTTTTCAGAAAAAAGCATGAAAAAGACAACAGCGACGCTACTTTAGTAAAAAGTAAGAAGGCAACGAAAATGGCAAAAAGGCGTTTAGCACTTGCCGAAAAGCACATCAAGAATAATAACAAAGAAGGATTTTACGACGAAGTTTTAAAAGCCCTAAATGGCTATATGAGCGATAAACTCAGCATTCCAGTAGCAGATCTTTCGAAAGAAAAAATTATTGAGAAATTAAAAAGTAGAAACGTTACGGAAGAAACCATTAAAAAATTAATGCAAGTGGTAGACAATTGCGAATACGTGCGCTACGCTCCTACTGCTGTTTCCAGCGATTTAAATACGGTGTTTAGCGATACCGTTCATTTAATAACGCAATTAGAAGACGAAATGTAACATGAAAAAAATCGAAAAAATATTTTTTGCAGCCTTCTTTTTTCTCGCTCATTTTGCTTTTGCAAATCCGCAAATAGACAGCGCCAATACCAATTATAAAGCAGGAAAGTATGATAAAGCCGCACAGTTTTACGAAATTGCCGTAGCGCAAGGGTATACTACGCCTGATATTTATTACAATTTAGGAAATGCTTATTACAAAGAAAATAAAATGGCGTACGCTATTTTAAATTACGAGCGAGCTAAAAAATTAGCACCCAATGATGAAGATATTCGGTTTAATTTAAACATGGCAAACTTACATATTACAGACAAAGTAGTACCTGTGCCAACTGTTTTTTTTAAACAATGGTGGAGTGATTTCAGAAATCTTTTTTCGGAAAAAAGATGGTCGATTTTCTGCATCGCTTTTTTCTTTTCGTTTTTTATTTTCTTGGGATTATTTTTTTATTTCCGAAGCGTAATTCAAAAACAAATTTTCTTTTCGCTCGCCGTATTGATGTTTATTGGCAGCATTTTCACCTTTCTGTTGGCACAACAATCGTACAGTATTTTGCACACACACAACCAAGCAATTATTATTTCGCCTTCCGTTACAATAAAAAGCGCACCAGAAGAAGAAGGAACGCAATTATTTGTTGTTCACGATGGCACAAAAGTGACCATTATCGAAAAAAATAATTTGTGGACAGAAATAAAATTAGCAAACGGAAATGTAGGCTGGCTTAAAAATTCCGACATCGAAATTATTTGATTTTTTCTTGGCGTAGATTCTGAATTAATTGCGGAATGACGTGCTTCATTCATTGTCAATTTTTTGCCACCTTAAGCTACCCAACGTTTTAAAGCTTCATGATTTGGCGATTTCGAAGCAAAAACTGTTTACCACCACAAAACTTGATACGAAGTACAAAGCTTCATTTAAATCCCAATGTTTTATACCGCGTATTACCCCGTAGTTTGTATTCTTTTTCAATTACTTCAGCAATCTGATTATGTAATTCTGGTATTTTATTCTTAATCCCAAGTTATAGTGTGTGATGGAGCATGTACACTGTGTGATGGAGCATGTACACCGTGTGATGGAGCATACTTTTAATTGGAACATCGTTACATCTTCACATTTTCAAATCAATTTTCACTCCTAAAAGCTGAAATATGTTTATCTTTCGGACTTTAATTTTTGGCTTACACAATGACAGATAAATACGAAGCCGTTATCGGCTTAGAAGTTCACATACAACTCTTAACAAAAAGCAAAGCTTATTGTACCGATTCAACAGAATTTGGTGCGATGCCAAACACGTTGGTAAGTCCGATTTCGTTGGGACACCCAGGCACTTTGCCAAAATCAAATAAAAAAGTAATTGAGTTTGCTGTACGACTCGGTTTGGCTTGTCATTGCGACATTCGAGAAGAAAATCAATACGCGCGAAAAAATTATTTTTATGCGGATTTACCGAAAGGATATCAAATTACACAAGATAAAACGCCCATTTGTACTGGTGGCTATGTGATGATAAAAAAAGACGATGGCTCAGAGAAAAAAATAAATCTGACGCGCATACACATGGAAGAAGATGCTGGAAAAAGCATTCATGATTTAGATCCATTTGATACGTTAGTAGATTACAATCGTGCTGGAGTGGCACTTTTGGAAATGGTGAGCGAACCAGAAATACGAACTGCCGAAGAAGCTTATAAATATTTGAGCGAAATCCGGAAATTAGTGCGCTATTTAGATATTTGTGATGGAAATATGGAAGAAGGAAGCATGCGCTGCGATGCCAATGTTTCTGTACGTCTGAGAGGTTCTGAAACTTTCGGAAAGCGTACGGAAGTTAAAAATATGAACTCGATTCGTAACGTACAACGCGCCATTGAATTTGAAGTAAAACGCCAAATTGCAGCTGTTGAAAACGGAGAAGAAATTGCACAAGATACACGCAGTTTTGATGCGAGTACAGGTTCTACATTTGTGATGCGAAGTAAAGAAACGGCAAATGATTACCGTTATTTTCCGGAACCAGATTTACAACCAGTTTTGATTACGCAAGAATACATTGCAACCGTAAAAAAAACATTGCCTCCCCTACCCGATGAATTGTATAAAAAATACATTTCGGAAATTGGTCTTTCCGCTTACGATGCTGGTGTTTTAACGGAAAATAAATTATTGGCGCTTTATTTTGAGAAACTTATTTCGCATACAGAAAATTACAAAGCTGCCGCAAATTGGCTGATGGGCTCTATCAAATCGTATTTGAACGAGAATGCCATCGGCATTGAAAAATTCAGCATTACTGCTGAAAAAATGGCGCAATTAATTCAATTGATTGACGAAGGAAAAGTAAGTAATACGGTAGCTTCGCAAAGTATTTTTCCGGAAATGCTTACGGAAAGCGGGAAATCACCTTTGCAAATTGCAGAGGAAAAAAATCTGATTCAACAAAGCGATTCAGGAACTTTAAATGAATATGTGAAACAAGCGATTTCAAAATATCCTGAAAAAGTAATCGAATACAAAAACGGAAAAGAAAGTTTAGTGGGTCTATTTATGGGCGAAGTAATGAAATTATCAAAAGGAAAAGCAGATCCGAAAATTGCCAACGAATTAGTAAAAAAAATGCTCTCGGAAAATTAATTTTTCAAACGAAAAAAATCAATCTCAAAAAAATAATTTTATCATGAAAAAAACAATTGTAATTCTCTTATCAGCTTTAGCAATAGCAGGATGCAAACAAAAAGCATCAACTGCAAATCACAGTGCATTTGAGCTCGACGGAAAATTAATTGGCTCGCAAGGCGAAAAAATATTTTTAGAACAGCTTTCTCCGGAAGGCGTTAAAACAGTTGATACCACTATAATTGATAAAAGTGGCGAATTTCATTTTTACACGAGCGGCATTAATATTGGATTTTACAATGTGAAAATAAACGATCGTAATTTTGCGACTGTAATATTAGATTCTAACTCAAAAGTAAATTTGACAGGAAACGCGCAGGATTTAGGAAATACTTTTTCCGTAACTGGTTCTCCAGATTCCAAATTATTTATTGATTTGAATGTGTTTTTGAAAAAAAATTACACCAAACGCGATTCAATTACCAAGCTGTATCAAGTGTATGCAAACCTTCACAAAGACAAAAAATCTTTGGATTCATTGAGCAACGCATTGGAACAACCTTTTGATTCAATTGTCATTCAACAAAATAGATATCTGACCAATTTTATTGATGCGAATACTTCTTCTTTCGCTTGTTTGGCAGCCATTCAGCAATTAAATTCGGATCAATTTTTATCGTATTATCAGAAATTAGACAAGGCACTTACAACAAAATATCCTGATTCTCCGTACATCAAATTTTTTCACAATAAGATGAACGATATGGCGCGCCTTGCTGTTGGCTCTGAAGCTCCCGATATTAAATTAAATGATCCGCTCGGAGAACCTGTTTCACTTTCTTCCTTGAGAGGGAAAATCGTGTTGATTGATTTTTGGGCTTCGTGGTGTGGACCTTGCAAAGAGGAACTTCCAAACGTAGTAGCAGCCTATAAAAAATACAAAGACAAAGGATTTACGGTGTTCAGCGTTTCCTTGGATAAAGACAAAAAAGATTGGACGGATGCCATCCAAAAATTTGATTTGACTTGGACGCAAGTAAGTGATTTAGCATATTGGAATTCGTCGGTTGTGAAACTGTACGGTTTAACAAGTATTCCGCAAACTTATTTAATTGACAAAGACGGAAAAATTATTGCGAAAGGCTTGAGAGGCGATGATTTGCAAAATAAATTAGCCGAACTATTAAAATAATATTTTTCTAAAAAGAATATTTTGATGCTTCGAAAAATTATTTTTTTGCCGACGATTTTTTTACTTTTTTGTTCTGAACTGAATGCGCAAGATTATTTTCAACAACAAGTAGATTATAACATTCATGTAAAATTGAATGATGTAAGCAACGAGCTTTCGGCTTACGAAACAATAGGATATCTTAACAATTCTTCGCAAACACTCGATTTTATTTACATGCACTTGTGGCCCAACGGTTATAAAAATGATTCGACCGCTATGGCGAAACAAATGTTGGAAAGCGGCAATACTACTTTTTATTATTCGTCTGCAGATGATAAAGGGTATATTGATAGTTTGGATTTTAAAGTAGACGGGCAACCAGTGAAATGGGAATATGCAGGCGATCCAAGTATTGTAAAAATAATTTTAAACGAACCATTAAAGGGCGGCGAAAAATTAATTCTCACCACACCTTTTCACGTAAAAATTCCGAACGGAAAAATTTCAAGAATGGGGCACATCGGACAATCGTATCAAATTTCTCAATGGTATCCAAAGCCTGCAGTGTACGATCGAAATGGCTGGAATCAAATTCCGTATTTAAACCAAGGCGAATTTTATTCGGAATACGGAAGTTTCGATGTCTTTATTACGCTTCCGAAAAATTATGTTGTAGGCGCAACTGGCGATTTAATTGATGGCGAACAGGAACAAGAATGGCTGGCTGAAAACGCTCAAAAAACAGCGGCTATGACCAGCTTACCGACCGATATGTCATTTCCGCCATCTGATAAAGAAACAAAAACATTGCATTATCATCTCAGTAAAATACATGATTTTGCTTGGTTTGCGGATAAAAGATATCATGTTTTAAAAGGCGAAGCGACACTTCCGCATTCTGGAAAAAAAGTTTCTACTTACGTGATGTTTACCAATGCCAATGCGGATTTATGGAAAAAAAGTTTGCAGTATATGCACGATGCAATTTATTATTATTCGCTCTGGAACGGTGATTACGCCTATGATGTAGTAACCGCGGTGGATGGAACTATTAGCGCTGGTGGTGGAATGGAATATCCTACCATTACCGTTATTGGCGCTGCATCGAATGATTTTGAATTAGAAACTGTGATTGCGCATGAACTCGGACACAATTGGTTTTACGGAATGCTTGGCTCGAACGAGCGGAAACACGCATGGATGGACGAAGGAATCAATTCGTATTACGAAAACCGTTATTTGGAAACCGTTCATCCGGATGCGAAATTGCTCGGAAATTTTTCTTCTACAAAACTGGCGCACGATTTCGATTTATCGAAATACAGACACCGCGAAGAATATTATTTAACCTATCTCATCAACGCTGCCAAAAATGAAGATCAAGCAATTGACTTGCCGGCTGGCGATTACACCGATATTAATTACGCAGGAGATGTGTATTGCAAAACAGCTTTGGCATTTAATTATTTGATGGCATATCTCGGAAAGCCAATGATGGACAGCATTATGCAAACTTATTTCGACACTTGGAAATTTAAACACCCACAACCATACGACATCCAGAAAATTTTTGACGATGTTACAGGAAAAGATTTGAGTTGGTTTTTTGATGATTTATTGGAAACCACAAAAAAGATTGATTACGAAATTATTTCTTCTAAAAAATTAGATTCAGCGAAAGGATATGACATCGTTCTAAAAAATACTGGACAAATCATTGGACCTGTTTCTGTTGCTGGAATAAAAAATGGTAAAATTAGAGCAATCGTTTGGTACGATGGCTTTTCCGGAAAGAAAACATTGGGCTTTCCTACTGGAGAATATGATCATTTTAAAATAGATTATTTCGAAGATATTCCTGAAATAAATCGTAATAACAACACGCTAAGAACTTCTGGAATTTTAAAAAGAACCGAACCTTTTAAACTTCAATTTCTGGGAAGTATAGACGATCCAGATAAAACGCAACTTTTTTTTACACCTATTATCGGTTGGAATAATTACAACAAATTTATGTTGGGAGCTGCCTTTTACAATTCGATACTTCCACAAAAAAAATTGGAATATATTTTTACTCCGATGTATGCTTTCGGAAATAAAGATTTGGCAGGCTATGCGCAAATTCATTACAACATCACGCCCGACAATGATGTGTTTCAGCAAATAACGTTGGGTATAAACGGAGCTCGTTTTGATGATGCGTCGAATCCACTCAATACTGATTTTAATAAAATCGTGCCAGAGATTCTTTTCAAATTCAAGAAAAAACGTGCGCGCAGTAATTTGCAACAAACTCTACGTTACCGTGATATCAATATTATTGAAGGCTCCGTACTGTATGGAGAAAGTTCTTCGACTTATTTTCCGGTGGAAAAAACACTTCACAAAATGTACAACGATGTAACGTATAACGTAACTAACAGCAGAGTTATCAATCCTTGTAGTGCAATTGTAAATTTTCAACAAGGCGATAAAATGGCAAAACTTTCACTTACCGCAAATTTTTCGTTCACACTTTCAAAAAATAAAAGTATTGATTTCAGAATATTTTCAGGAACTTTTATTGGAACAACAGCCACCGATGCTGGACCTTATGCTTTTAGATTGTCAGGCGAAACAGGTTCTCAAGATTATTTGTACGATAATGTTTTTCTGGGACGCAGCGAATACACCGGAATTTTATCCCAACAAATGACCGAAACAGACGGCGACTTTAAAATGTTTACCGCGCTCGGACAAAGCACAGGCTCACTAGTAAGTATGAATGTAAAAAGTTCATTGCCTATTTCTCCTCTACGAATTTATGCTGATTTAGGCGCCTCAAGCGATGATTATTTTGCAAAGGCGCCTCCCTTGTATGATATTGGCATTGATTTACCGATTGCAAAAAATATTTTTGAAATTTATTTCCCGCTATTTTATTCTCAAGATATTAAAAATGAAATTACCGCAAACAATTTAAAATACTTTCAAACAGTACGTTTTACACTTAATTTTAATTTGATGAATCCCTTAAATATTATCAAAAATTTATCCTTGTAAATTGAAAGAAAATAAAAAAATATATTTTGCATCTGATTTTCATTTGGGCGTTCCCGATTACGAAAGTAGTTTGAAGCGTGAAAAATTAATTGTGCGATGGCTCGATGAAATAAAACACGACGCAGAAGAAATTTTTTTAATGGGCGATATTTTCGATTTTTGGTTTGAATACAAACACGCTGTACCAAAAGGTTTTGTGCGCTTGCTTGGAAAAATTGCAGAACTATCAGATGCCGGAATCAGCATTCATTTTTTTACTGGAAACCACGATATGTGGATGTTTGATTATTTTCCGAAAGAATTAAATATTCAAATGCACCGCGAAGCCATCGTAAAAAACTTCAACGAAAAAATATTTTTCCTGGCGCATGGAGATGGCTTAGGTCCAGGCGATCATGGATATAAATTCATAAAAAAAGTTTTTGCAAGCCCCGTTTCGCAATGGCTATTTGCGCGTTTGCATCCCAATTTAGGAATCGCGTTTGCGCACTATTGGTCGAAAAAAAGTCGTATCGCCAATGGCGAAAAAGATGAAAAATTTCACGGAGAAAAAAATGAATGGCTTATTATTTATTGCAAAGAATTGCTCGAAAAAAAGTTTTTTGATTACTTTATTTTTGGGCATCGCCATCTTCCGATGGATATTGCTGTGGGAGAAAAAAGTAAATATATTAATTTGGGAGAATGGGTAAATTACAATTCCTACGCGGTTTTCGACGGAAATAAATTGGAATTAAAATATTTTTCCGTTTAAGGCTTCTGAAAAAATATTTTTTTCAATCAGCTAAAAGGACCTTGAAAAAAAACAGCTGCATCGCTTCCCGATTCGCGTTTAAATTTCAGCAAAATTTTTTCTGCCAATAAAATATATTCTTCCATTTTATATTTTTGAAGCCAATCCATCGCAGCTTTATCTTTGTTGATAGCATTGGCTGTAGCAGCTAATACAAATTCTTTTTGTTGCATCAAATACGCATGCGCTTTTCGATCGCTCCAAATGGAGCTCACAAATGCCACAAGTGTCAATTCTTTGTTTTCCACCAACCAATCGTACGCGCTATCGCTATTCCCCAAAGCGTTTCCAGTCATGGCAAGTGCTTTGTATCCTTTATCCATCAACCAATTAAAGGCAGCGGCATCTCCGTCCATCATTTCTCCTAATTTCTGAATGGCTTGTTTTGGGTAGTTCATTTTGTGTTTGAAAAATTATTTTTTCGAAGCCAGTTTTCTTATAGAATAACAAAGGTAAATAAATGATTGTAAGATTAAAAAACATAGGCTCGCCTAAATTTTGTCTATTAAGCCGAAAATTCTGATTCAGAAATAAGCTGATTAAAAAATAAGTTTGTAAAAAAGGCGTTCAAAAAAATATTTTTTTGAACGCCTTTTTTTGATATCAATTCCAATAAAATCAGGTTGAAATTAAAAGGTAAATTAATCCAATTGCAGCAAATGCCATTATTACTAAAGTTATAAAACCAAGCACATTTGAAATTCTTGAGTTGGTATTTGTCTTCATTATCTTTTTGTTGTTCCCAATATGAAGAATGATAGCAATTAAAATAGGTGCTGTAAGTCCGTAGGCTATTGCTGTAAAAATCAAAGCCTTTATCGGACTTATCCCTAAAAAGTCGAGTGATAAACCTACAAGCAACGAAACAATAATTGAAATATAAAATGCCTTTGCTTGCGGGAATTTTCTGTCAAGTCCTGCTTCCCAACCAAACGTTTCTGCAAGCATATAAGATTGTGAACCTGCTAATACCGGTATTGCTAAAAGTCCTGTTCCTAAAACACCAATAGCAAAAATCAAATACGTTAATTTTCCTGTCAATGGCTCTAATGCTTTTGCAGCTTGGTCAACGGTGTTAATTTGACGAATGCCTGCGTTGTACAAAACAGTGCCTGTAGTAAGAATAATGAAAAACATAACGACGTTTGATAAAAACATTCCAGCATTTACATCGGTTTTCATAATGCCCAGAATACGTTTATTTACAATTACTCTTTTTTTACTGTGCGCCATATCTTCTGCTTCCATGGTGGCTTGCCAAAAAAACAAGTACGGAGAAATTGTTGTTCCAAGTATGGCAACTACGATAGAAAAAAAATCTTTATTAAAATGAATAGTTGGAATAAAAGTATTTTTTGCAACCAAGAGCCAATCTTGTTTTGTCATAAATGGAATAAGCACATATAGCAATAAAGAAAGGCAAAGCCATTTTAAAATCTTAGCAATTTTTTGATACGGATATTTAATGATTATAAACATTAGAATAGCAGTGAAACCAATACAGAAAACGGAAATGGGTATGGAAGGAAAAATCATATTCGCTACCGCACCCATGCCTTCTATGTCTGCACCAATGTTCAATGTAATGGCGGGGAAACTAAAAAGCAACATGGTATAAAGCAATGGCTTCGAATAATGGTTTTTTAAAGTAACTGTTAAACCTTGAGATGTTACCAAGCCAATTCTTGCACACATACCTTGTACTGCTGCCATTAATGGAAAGGTAAGCAATGCTAACCACAGTGTTGAAAGCCCAAACTGTGCACCTGCTTGTGAATAAGTGGCAATGCCCGATGGGTCATCGTCGCTTGCTCCGGTTACAAGTCCTGGTCCTAAAATGCCAAAAAACTTTTTAATTCTTGCAGGAAATTTTGCAGCTTTTGCCATTTTGTTTTTTACTAAAAAAATTATTTTACAATCGTTTGTAAATATACTCAGGTTATAATAGGAACAGCACTATTTAAATTGCCTTTACCCCAAATAGATAGCCTACAAGCGCAGTTATTCCCATTGCAATGGTACCCCAAAAACAAATTCGAATCATCGCCTTTGAAATAGTTGAGCCACCAGCCTTCGCTGCAATAGCCCCCGATAATGCGAGGAATACAATTGCAAATACATATTGGTAAATTATCATTTGTTTTATTGGCGAAAAAATGGAAACCAATAATGGCAAAATGCCTCCCGTTACAAATGATGCCCAGGAAGCCAAGGCTGCTTGTAAAGGTTTTGGCTTGGTAAATTCGTTGATGCCTAATTCGTCTTTGGCATGGGCTTCCAACGCGTTACGATTTGTTAATTGCACCGCCACCTGCATTGCTAAATCCGTATCCAATCCTCTGCGCTCATAGATTTTAGATAATTCTTTTAATTCAATTTCAGGCATCGTCTCAAGTTCCTTTTTTTCTCTTTTTAAATCGGCAACTTCGATGTCATATTGAGAACTTACTGAAACGTATTCGCCGGCAGCCATAGAAAAAGCACCTGCCACTAAACCCGCTAATGAAGCCAAAACAATTGGATACCGAGTAGAACTTGCTGCAGCTACGCCTATTGCTATACTTGTGGTAGAAAGAATACCGTCATTCGCACCTAAAACTGCTGCTCTCAGCCATCCGCTTCTGTTTGTATAATGTTTTACAAGTTCCATTTTTAAGTGTTTTGATTGTGGCTAAGGGTTTCCGATTTTGAGTTTGAGATTTCCAAGCACAAAATGCGCGGCTAAGATATATTATTCGGCTTGCAAGCCAGCTCGCCTAAAGCAAAATTGTGTTACAACAGCTATTCTTTCTTGTCCCATAGTTCTAACATTGCAGTTAAATCACTGTATTCTTCGGCAAATGCTCCGTCAAGTATCCCAAATTTATTTTTAAACTCCTTAAAATATTGTCTTGCTTTTGGGTTGCCTGAAATTGTTGCAATAAATAGTTTGTTTGCAATTACCATTTTACTATCGTCAAGTCCAGGCTTTGCTGTTTCGTATGCTTTTAAAACAGAATGAATTTTTGTCTCGTCGTATTGACCGATTTGTCTATTAACTAAAAGTTTCCGAATAACTTTTTGTCCGTTGAAATATATTTTTTCTGTGGTCCAAACTATTTCTTGAAATTTAAAATTCTTACCGATCGGCAGGTTCTGAAGTTCGTCTACGAGCAATGTATCTTTATTTATTTTCAGTCGGCAAGATAACTCTGCATCCCAAAAGTCAATGATTGTGTCTTGTCCGCAAACTGAAAGAATAAATTCGGAAAAAGTTGTCGGCTTGCTGTCAGTATTTTTATACCCACATAAAGCAATTGCTTTGCCGTTGGAAAGGTAAAAAGTCGTATCAGCTTTTGTTCCTGCATATTCCGTTTTCGGGCAGTCACAGGAAACTGTCTTTGTCTGTCCGTAAACGGAAGTCAAAGTCAAAAAGCTCAGTATGATTGTTATGCAATGTCGTATCATTATAGTTGTGTGTGACGATTTCTGGCTTTGCGTTTGAGATTTTCAAGCACAAAATACGCGGCTAAGATATATTATTCGGCTTGCAAGCCAACTCGCCTAAAGCAAAATTTATCTGATGCTCCGTTTATCTTATACGGATAGGAAAGCGTTACTTAGTCCTCTTCATAAAGACGAAGTTTATTTTTAAGGATAGTTAATTCATGCCGTAATTGTTGTTCCTTCTCCAATAAATTAAAAACAATATCAATACCCTCCAAATTCACGCTTAGTTCGTTGTGAAGTCTAATTATTTTTTCAAGATCACTAATTTGGTCTTGATGTATAAATTGATTTTGCTCAACAATTTCGATTTTGATGAGTCCCATTTCGTTTAATGCATTTACAAATGAAATTTCAATGTCGTAATGCGAGCAGAGTATTTCTGTCGAAATTAAATCGTTTGTCTTCATTTTGTACTAATTTTTTGTAATTCTTTGAATAGCTCTATTTCTTTTTCGCTCAGATTAGTTGGAATCTTAATATGATAGGTGATAATCATATCGCCAAATTCTCCCTCTTTTTTATAAACTGGAAAACCTTTTCCTTTCAATTTTCCTTTTGATTCATTTTTCGTTTCTGGCTTTATCTGGAGTTTGATCTTACCAGTAAAAGAATCAACCGTTATTTCTCCGCCCAAAATGGAGGTGTATAAATCCAGATCAACATTCTGATATAAATCACTCCCTTCGCGCTTGAACTGCGTATGATTGTTGATATTGAATTTGATGAATAAATCACCATCCGGACCACCATTGGTTCCCAATCCACCTTTTCCTTTAATTTTTATCACTTGCCCGTTTTCAACTCCTGCGGGTATAGTGAGCCTAATTTTTTGATTGTTGACGGTTAGTATTTGCGGTTGAGTGGTGTAAACGTCTTTTAAATCGAGCTGCAATTCAGCGTTGTAATCCTGACCTCGAAATTTCTGACTGCGTCCTTGGCTGTGTGAGGCTCTTCCTCCGCCAAACATGGATTCGAAAAAATCTGAATAGTCTTCGCTTGCAAAGTCTTGCTGACCTGATTGATGTGAAGAATAGTTTTGCTGTTGTTGACGCTTCGCATTTTCATATTCTTCTCCGTGTTTCCAATCTTTTCCAAACTTATCGTATTTCTTCCGGTTTTCAGGATCACTCAAAACTTCGTTTGCCTCATTTATTTCTTTGAATTTAGCCTCCGCATCTTTGTTTTCCGGATTCAAATCAGGATGGTGTTTCCGGGCAAGTTTCCGATAAGCAGTTTTAATCTCCGCTTCGCTTGCTGTATTCGAAACACCTAAAATTTTATAATAATCTTTGAAATCCATTTGTTAATTTTTATTTTTCTAATTGTTTAATTTATCTGCTGTAATTATTCTATAAGTATAGGAATTAATTGTCAGTCTTATATTTCTGTCGTTGTTTGTAATATAAATGTTTTTACCTGTTTTTTGAAATTCGGACTCATCTGTTCCCTTAATAATTTCAAAAATCATTATTTCAATTTTGTCTTTTGAAAGTTTTATGCCCAGTTTCTTATTAATCCTCCCATAAACGAGGTCTGTAAAGCAAATTTTATTTAAGATTTCGGTTTTATAATTATTCATTCTTGCTTTGTCATTCTTAATTATACTTTTAAGTTCTCGATTCTCAGTGAAGCTAAAAAATCTTCTTTTAAGCACTGAAACTGCTTTTTTGCCAAAGGCTTATTACCTAGTTAAGAAGTAAAATCTTTTCTTTCTGTTCGTCAGTAATCTCTATCGTTTTTGTCAATTTATAATAATGAATAATTGCGCTCAGATTGCCGCAGTTTATGTTCCAAAAATAAGCTATATTTTCCTTGCAACAATATGATTTAATAAGTTTTATTCAGGAGCGTATAAGTTCAAAAAACGGCATCGGATTTCGAATAAAATTTTAGCAAAATGAAAGCGTGATGAATTCAGGATTTCCGAGCGTAGGCGAGGAAGTCACCCGATGAATAGCTTTCAGGAAGCTAAAATGAAATGAGAAATCCAAGCCTTGAATTTTTCTTTGCTTCTTTCTTTTGTTTGTAAGACAAAAGTAAAGAAGAAG
>JBDTAC010000029.1 GCA_039924845.1 Bacteroidia bacterium | reverse complement strand
AATCAGAATGATCCAGATTTAATTTTAGATACGAAAGGAATTTGCAATCATTGTCATGCTTTTGACATCGCTTATTCTAAATTACCGAAAGGAGAAGAACGAGATAAGGAATTGCTGAGAATAATGCAAAGAATTAAAGCGGAGAGAAAAAATAAAAAATACGATTGTTTGTTGGGTGTAAGTGGCGGTGTGGATAGTTCGTACTTGGCGTATTTGTGCAAAAAATTAGATTTGCACCCTTTAATTATTCATTTTGATAATGGCTGGAACTCAGAATTAGCTGTTCAAAATATTGAAAGTCTCTTGAATAAATTAGAATATGATTTGCAAACGTATGTTATTAATTGGGAAGAATTTAAGGACATACAATTGGCGTATTTCAAAGCAGGCGTGGTGGACTTGGAATTTCCAACCGATCATGCTATTCTGTCTTCGATGTTTAATATCGCAAAAAAGAATAAAATAAAATATATTTTAAGTGGACACAACATTGTTACAGAAGGCGTATATATGCCTAAAAGTTGGGTACATAGGAAACTCGATTTTATTAATTTCAAAGATATTCACACCAAATTTGGTACATTAAAACGGAAAACATTTCCTTCCATCAGTTTTTTTAAAAACCTTTTTATTCGATTTTTATCGAAATATGAATTTGTACCATTACTTAATTATACAGATTACAACAAGGCTGCCGTGAAAAATATTTTAATAAATGAACTGGGTTGGAGAGATTATGGCGGAAAGCATTACGAATCTATTTTTACTAGGTTTTATCAAGGGTATATTTTGCCTCAAAAATTTCATATTGATAAAAGACAGTTCCATTATTCGTGCTTAATTCAATCTGGACAAATCACTCGCGAAGACGCTTTAAAAGAGATGTCTTTGCCAATATATGATGCGAGCGTTTTGAAAACAGACAAAGAATATGTACTGAAAAAATTAAATTTTTCAGAAGAAAGTTTTCAGGAATATATGTGTGCTCCAATACATAAACATTCGGATTATAAAACGGATCAAGATTATTGGAAACATTATTTTCGACTTCTTAAAGTACTTAAACCCATCACTGCATTATTAAAAAAATAATTTTAAAACCTGTTTTTGTTTCCTTTTTATCTTCCTTAAATGAATAACTTTGCGCGGATGAATGCTGCAAAAAAAATTACGATTATAGATTATGGGATGGGGAATTTGGCTTCCATCAAAAATTTAATAAAAAAAATTGGAGGAGAAGCTGAAATTACCAACAACATTGAAAAAATAAATGTTGCTGAAAAAATTATTTTGCCGGGAGTTGGTGCGTTCAATAAAGCCATGGCGAATTTACGTGAACTTCAATTCATCGAAATTTTAAATAAAAAAGTACTGGTAGATAAAATTCCATTAATGGGTATTTGTTTGGGAATGCAATTACTTACCAATTACAGCGAAGAAGGTAATTGTGAAGGATTGGGATGGATAGACGCTAAAACCATAAAATTTAAATTCGAAAATAATACCGTAAAAGTTCCGCACATGGGTTGGACAGATGTCAATCTTACTATGCCAGAACATTCCATATTTAGAGAGATTAAAGACACGCCACGTTATTATTTTGTGCATTCATATTATGTTCAATGTGCATCACCTAAAAACACAATTGCACAATCTATATATCAGCATCCATTTGATTGCGGTATTGCGAAAGATAATATTATTGGTTTTCAATTTCATCCAGAGAAAAGCCATAAATTCGGAATGCAACTAATGCATAATTTCATTCATTATTTTTGACATGAAAAGAATACGCGTAATTCCTGTTTTGACAATGGATGAAGGGAAACTAGTGAAAACGATTCGATTTAAGAAACCAAATTACATTGGTGATCCAATCAATTCCATTAAAATTTTCAATGATAAGGAAGTAGACGAAATAGTTGTGTTGGACATAACGGACTCTCAAAAAAAAAATTTTCCAAACTACAAATTGATAGAAGAAATGGCAAGCGAATGCTTTATGCCATTGGCGTATGGTGGTGCTATAAAAACACTGGAAGAAGCTAAAATACTTTTCTCGCTTGGTGTAGAAAAAATTATTTTAAATTCGATATTGTATAAAAATATGAATATCATTACTGAAATAGCGGAATGTTACGGTTCGCAAAGTGTTGTTGTTTGTATGGATGTGAAAAAAAATTTTTTCGGAAGCACTCTTCCTTATTTTGTGAGTGCGAGCAAAAAAAAAGATATGGATGTAGTTGAATTTGCTAAACAATGCGAAATGCTCGGTGCTGGCGAAATTATTTTACAAAACATAGATAGAGAAGGTACTTTTCAAGGCTTGGACACCAATTTAATAAATAAAATAGCTTCTCAATTGACAATTCCTTTAGTGGCTTGTGGAGGTTTGAATGGTATTTCGGATATGTTATCTGCCGTAAAAGCAGGAGCTTCAGCCATTGCAGGAAGCAGCTTTTTCATCTATAAAAATAATAATTCTCAATCCATTTTGATTAATTACCCTACTCAATCTGATTTAATAGAAAAACTTTATACTTTAGTCGCTGATTAACAAAAAAGATGACTAAACAAGTATTAATTATATGTTATTCTTTTCCGCCATATCCTGGTATTGGTGGAAGGCGTTGGGCAAAATTTGCTAAATATTTGGTGGCAAGAG